>WJKH01000054.1 GCA_014729235.1 Candidatus Dojkabacteria bacterium
GCGCAATTTACTTTTCTACAACAAAAACCAATTCATTTTCAAAAATAACCTCCGATACATTCCAGGGAAGACCGGAAATAAGGCCATAAAACATCTTCCTATAGTTTTCTTCCATACCCTTATCAACGCCACCTAAGGATTTCGTTGGAAATGAAACAACTAAGAATTTTGCCGGGATTGCCTTCATGATATCCAGAGAACTGTCATTTTTCTGCCGATCGAACAAGACAAGAACTTTTAATAAGAGACATACGTCAGCTGGACGAAATTCTTCGAATAAGAAAACATCTCCAAGCTTTGCTTTAGCTGATTCATTTTGATCAAATAATTTGAAAATTGAATTTATGAAGTGAATTAGTTCGGAGTCTACATCGAAACCGGTATAAGAAATATCGTGATTAATCCATCGGTAAGACAAAGCGTTTATGCCACAGCCGTATTCAGTTATGGACTCTGGGATGTCTGTAATATTGAAAATCTGCTCATAATATTCCTCAAAAATTGGAAGTCTCTCCTTCGTAGATGTCTGCAGCATAAGCAACTCTCGGAGAATCACTTCCCGGGATTTGCCTGACTGGTATTCGGATTTAATTTTGCTTAGCAGTTTTGAGAAATTCGGTCTGGAAAAATAGGCTCCCCAGATTTGATGCAGTTTCCGTTTAGCCTCTTTCTCAAGAGTCTTTTTTTCGTACTTCGTACTCAAGCTGTCAAGAATTCTCTCAATAGTTGGAGGGTGAATATACTTGTACTTCTTTGATTTCAGAATACGTTGTAAAATTTTCTTTTTGAAATCATTATTTTGTATCGGCATTTCTCAGAATTTCAATTAATCTCATATAGGTCTTCAGATTATGGATTGTGGCAAGTCTGCCAGCAAGGCTGTCTTTTATGTTAAACAGATGGTTCAGGTAAGCGCGAGAATAATTCTGACATGTGTGACAATCGCATCCGGGGTCTATAGGTCCAAAGTCTCTACGGTATTTATCGCGAATTATTTGCATGTGTCCAAAAGCACTCTCTACAGAAAAAATGTTACCATGTGTGACTATGGGATTTAAATTATAAAGTCTCGCATGCCTCCCATCTCTTGTGGGCAGGACGCAATCGAATATATCGTAACCCATTTGTCTGCAGTTGATGATCCCATCAGGGTTTCCTACTCCCAGTGCGTATTTGGGTTTGTTTTCAGGGATCAGTTCTGCGACAAACTTCAGAACTTTTTCATTTTGTTCTCCGGAATCTAGCAAAGGCCAGCCTCCAAATCCATAGCCGTCAAGTCCTATTTCCTCAAGCTTTTCATAACAGAGTCTCCTTAATTTCGTTTCGTTTCCGCCCTGAATTACGCCAAAGAGCAGAGGGCGCTGATCTCCGGGGATATTGCGAAGTTTGCATTGTTTCTCAAATTCCGTTTTGCATCTTTCTGCCCAATTTATTGTTCTTCGTACGCTTTGTTCATTTTCATTTTCTGTGCAGTCAAAATTTGGGCAGTCATCCAGGCAAATCATGATATCGGAATCGATATTAAATTGCATTTGGATAGATTTTTCCGGGGTGAACAGTACTTTTTTGGTCTTTCTTCCTTTTTTGCGTGAAAATTTGATGCCTTTGTCAGAGATTTCTCCATCGGTTTTCCCGGAGTAAATAAGTGATAGCAGTGGAAATCCCCCGGAATCTGAGATAAGAAGGCCGTCCCAGTCCATGAACTTTTTCAATCCCTGTGTTTCTTTGAGTACGCTGGATCCCGGGCTATGGGAGAGGTGGTATGTGTTTGTGACTAGTCCTTCTATTTGTAGCTTCTCAAGGTCTCTTGTGTCCAGGCTTCGTATGACGCCTTTGGTTGCGTCGGGCATGAATATAGGTAGTTGAATTTTTCGGTTTTTGATTTTCAGGTTTTTCACTGTTCTGATTATACATGAATTTTCTTTTCTCGATGAGTTTGATTGATGAGGGGATGGGCTGTTCTTTTGGAGTGGGTGAGGTAGAAGGACAGGAATTGCCCGCTATTATTCGAATAGTGGGAAAAGCTTATCAATTCTCGCTCTGCAAGAACCAGAGCTTTCATTAGTGATTACCCATAAATAAAGATGCCCGAAAGGGTCGTTTTTGTTTATGGCGGAGAGACAGGGATTCGAACCCTGGGTACGGCTTACGCCGTACAGCGGTTTTCAAGACCGCCCCGTTCGACCGCTCCGGCATCTCTCCTGCTCGGACTTTGCTCCGTGATCAAATTTTTCGCGAGCTCAAAATTGCGATCACTTCGCAGTCCTGCGCTTCTTGTCTTGCTTCGGATGGGAGGTGCTAACAGACGATTCGACAATTTCGACAATATAGCCGAGGTCGATGTATCTCCCTGGTCGCAAGCCAAGTAAAAACTCTCTTTTAAGGAACATTGCTCCGTGATCAAATTTTTCGCGAGCTCAAAATTAAGATCACTTCGCAGAACCCTGTCTTTCCCCTTTAGAAAGTGCATCTAAGTGATTAAGAGAGAAAGATACAGAATTATACAATAATTTTGGGTTAAAAGCTAAAATTTGGTGGACTTGGATTGCCGGATAATGAAATTCTGCAAGGAAAGTGGATAATAAACGTGAAACTGGGCTGTTGCTTAGCCTATGGGGAGTATTCTCGTCTCGTTGTTGCAGCGACACTTCTAAACATTGCTTGAGACAGGCAAATTTGATAGTATGAGTGCACATATGAAGAATAAAAGCGAAGCAAACTTAAAAATACCTGAAATTCTCGCACCTGCGGGATCTTTTGCATCTCTGACAGCGGCGATTAAGGCTGGTGCAGATTCAGTTTACCTGGGAGTGGCGGATTTTAATATGCGTGCGACAGCTGCTAAGAATTTTAAGATTAGAGATTTGTCGGAAATCGTTGAGAGGTGCCATAAAAATAACGCAAAAGTTTTTTTGACTGTTAATACAATTTTTTACAATAACGAGTTGTCCAAGATGCGGGAAATAATAGACAGCGCGATAGATACTGGTGTTGATGCGATTATTGCTGCGGATATGGCAGCAATTCAATATGCCCGGGAGAAGAAGATCAGTGTTCAGATCTCTACTCAACTTTCAATATCAAATACGGAAAGCTTGAGGTTCTATTCACAATACGCAGATAGAGTTGTGCTTGCACGAGAATTGGATCTGGATCAGATTCGACAGATTAAGGATGATATTAGTTCGCAACAGATTTGTGGGCCAGGCGAGAAGTTAGTTGAGTTGGAATTATTGGCACATGGAGCTTTGTGTGTTGCAGTAAGCGGACGATGTGGCATGAATTTGTTTTGCGGATCGGAGGCGGAGATGGATACGGATACGGACTCAAATTCAGGTGCAGCACGTAGTTTGGACAAAGGCAAAATCAAAATGATTGATACTTCAGCAAACAGAGGTAAATGTACACAGATTTGCAGACGAAAATTTAAAGTAATTGATGAAATATCGAAGAAGGAACTGCAAATTGACAACAATTTTGTTATGAGCTCGGCCGATTTGTGCACGATCGGAATGCTACCTGAATTAATCAGTTCTGGAGCAGATGTCTTGAAAATTGAAGGCAGAGGGCGCCCGGCTGAATACGTAATGACTGTGGTAAGTGTTTATCGTGAGGCTTTGGAGGCGATTTACAATGAGACTTATAGTACTGCCAAGGTTGAAAAATGGAGAGCAAGATTGAACACAGTTTTTAATCGAGGGCAGTCAGCCGGGATGTATCGAGGAGCAAGTTTCGCCCGTTGGGCCGGCATTGCTGGATCACGAGCTACAACTCGAAAAAAGCTCTCCGGAATTGTCGAAAAGTATTATCCGAGAATTCAAGTTGCACAGGTCTTGATTAGAGGTGGGTACAATGTTTCACGGGGCGATAAGTTTTTGATTTCGGGCGATAATACGGGTGCAGTTTTCGGAACCATTAGTGGTATGATGGTGGATGATCAGGAAATTGATGAAGCCAATCAGGGGGATGTAATAACTTTTAAGGTTAACGAGCCGGTTAGAAAGGGTGATGACTTTTATTTGATTGAGGAGGCGGACAGAACTCATGAATGAAGTTTCATATGAGGATTTTAAGGAAATTAATATCAGGGTGGGGAAAATTCTCGATGCAAAAATACTTGAGAATGGAAAATATTCTACGCATAAATTGAAAATTGATTTCGGAAGCGAGCTGGGGCTGAAGAAGTCTTGTGCAAGACTGGTAAATTATGAAATTGATGATTTAATCGGTCGATTTATAGTAGCAGTAGTAAATTTCCCTCCAAAACAGATTGGGACAAATATCTCAGAAGTTTTGGTACTGGGGGTTCCTGATCTACGCGGGGAGTGCTCTTTACTAAAACCGGATGCGAAAGTTCCGCTTGGCGGGAAAATGTATTGAGGATTACGGTTGTGAGTAAATATTTTAAATTGCAAGGAAGTTGGATGAGAAAATTGTATACAATTAATACAAGCGAGGACTGGAAGAAGTATGAAAGATTTGCCTCCCAGTTCAAGGAATATAGTCTCTGGCAGGGCAAAGAGTGGCATGACTATTTGAATAACTCCGAGAGAAGTGCTATAGGGTTTTTAGTTATCGAGAATGATAAGATCAGAGCCAGCTCAATTTGCCAGGTTCATAAGCTGCCACTGGGTTTCAAGTGGTACTATTTTCCACGAGGTCCACTTTTAAGCCCGGGTTTTTCGCTTTCGGATTTTTTGAACTGTCTGGATGATAACAAGACCGTTTATGCAAAGGTCGAACTTCCATATCAAAAAGGGGAATTTGATAATCTCGGAGGTTTACAGCCCAAATTTCGGAAACCTAAATCAGAAACAAATCCCTCAACCACGCTTGTCATTGACTTGACTCAAAGTGTGGAAGAAATCTTGGCACAAATGAAGTCCAAAGGTCGCTACAATGTCCGCCTGGCTGAGCGAAAAGGGGTTTGTGTTAAGAAAAGTCAGGATATTTCGAAGTTTTACAAATTATTGACTCAAACGGCCGATAGACAGGGTCTGAGAATTCATGAAATCGGAGTTTATGAAAAAATGTTATCTGAACTTGACTCAGAGATGTTCATTGCTGAATATGAAGGCAAAATTCTATCATCTGCGATAACAGTTTATTTTAATGGATGTGCGACGTATTATTACGGCGCATCAAGTTCAAAGCATCGAGATACTATGAGTCCATATTTATTGCAGTATGAAATGATGAAAGAGGCGAAGTTAAGAGGGTGTCGGATTTATGATTTTATGGGAATTGCACCTCAGGGTGTTAAAGATCACGCTCTTTCGGGGATTACTCAATTTAAAAAGAAGTTTGGGGGGCAAGTTGTCAGCTATATGCCGGGTATAATCTATGCGTTCAAACTCCTGCTTTTCAAGGGGCTGAACATTTCCCGCCCCCGCTAACTTATAGTGTTTTTACTATTATTGCATAGTTATGTGAGATTCTAGCTTATTTTTTACAAGATATATGGTTAAAAAATTGAAAATCAAATCCAATTTTATTCTAGCAATTACTATCAGTGCCTTAGTGCTCATTTCAGGAGTTCTCTTTCATCAAGGTTCTAAAGAAGCATATTACAATTATTTTGCTTGAGCTATTTTAATTGCCCCTATTTTAATTATCAGTAGATCAAATAACAAATGGCAAAAAGATATCATTCAGGTATCATTAGCAACTACAGTAATTATATTATTAGCAATAGCATTTTGGAATTATAAAGGTAAACCATGGTTTTCATCTCCTGATAATGGTAGTTGTGATGGTCCATGTTATGGATGGTTTTCATTTGAAAATGAACTAAAATTTTTGCCATTAATTATTACCAGCATTGTCTTTTCTATAATTGGATTTGCTATAAAGACACTCAAGCTAAAATTAAAAAATAAGCTAGAACAACACATAACACGGTATATGGGGTTCGATGATTTTTACTCAATTAGATTTTAAAGGACTGTAAAAATCATCTCTCCCAAATTTGCCAAAATGCTAATTGATTTTTAAAGGAATTTTGGCAAACTTCCCAGATACCGAAACGTTATGAGCTGGAACTACGAAGTTATGAGAATTTGATTAAAATTTAACTAACTACTAGAATATACGAGTAGCTTATGTAAATTTTTACGAGGTACTTATGTCAAAATTTTCCAAGAAATATCTAGAAGAGGTGTTCCGGGCTTATGATATCCGGGGAACCGTGCCTGATCAGCTTAATGTTGAGTTTTTTGAAGAGTTGGGGAGGGCTTTTGTGCAGTATTTGGATGCTAAATCAATAGCTGTTGGGAGAGATTTCAGAGGGGACAGCTTAGATTTCCAGCAGGCTTTTATTCGCGGGGCAGCATCTGTTGGCTGCAATGTCTGGGATGTCGGTGAAATTGGAACTGAGATGATTTACTATGTCTGTGGTGAAAATGAAATTTTAGACGGTGGAGCAACTATAACAGCGTCCCATAACCCCGCAGGCTGGAATGGCTGTAAAATGGTTGGCAAGAAAGCAAGGGCCATAAGCGGAAACTCCGGTTTAAAAGAGATCATGAATTTAATGCTTAAATCCGGACCCGAGGACGATGTGTTGGATGCTACCGGTGGGGATTCAGTAAGTGAAGGTGAATTAGGGAAAATTGAAAAAGTCAATATTTATCCGCAGTTTAGAGAAAAAATATTGTCATTTTTAGAAGGTACTGATATAAAGCGGCTTAAGATTGCTATTGATGCTGGAAATGGCATAGGCGGGCAGCTGTTCAATTATGTTTTCGGTGATTTGCCGTTGGAAGTAATTGAGATGTACTTCGAGCCTGACGGAAGTTTCCCAAATCATGAGGCAAATCCGAGTAAGGAGGAAAATGTTGCGGAAATTAAAAAACGGGTTGTAAGTGAAGAGGCTGATTTGGGGATCGCAATTGACGGTGATGCCGATCGTGTTTTCTTTATTGATGAAAAAGGGCGAAATCCTTCTGGCGTATATTCAGGACCTCTTTTGGCAAGAAATTTTCTTCAGGGAGCAAGTGAAAAAGTTATTCACGATCCGCGTGTTATTTGGTCTGTTGCAAAGGAAATTGAAGCTCTTGGAGGGATTCCTGTTGCTTGTCAGGCGGGTCATTCATTTTTCAAAGACAAGATGAAGTCATTGAACGCCATTATGGGGATCGAGATGAGTTCACACTTTTTTTATCGGGATTTCTACTATGCTGATAGTGGTATGGTTACAATTGCTGTTATGTTGAAATTGCTTTCGGAGGGTCTTGATTTCACTGCTGAGATTGACCGTTTATACGAGAGTTATCCTAATTCGGGTGAAGTAAATTATGATGTTGACCATGCTGATCAGGTTCTGTCCAGGGTGGAGGCTGCTTACGATGGGTATGAAATTGATAAGATTGATGGGATTTCTGTTGAAACGGATGATTGGAGGTTTAATCTCCGAAAATCGAACACCCAGCCTGTTGTCAGGTTAAATGTTGAGGGTAAGGATGTTGAAACTATTGTTGAAGTGTTTAAAAAGGTAGAGGAGCTGATTGGTGGAACGAGGCGTAATATTCCGGGGTTGGGGGAGCTGGTTCCCTAAGATGGTTTTTTGGATGTGTGCTCGGGTCACAAAATGATACTG
Organism: Candidatus Dojkabacteria bacterium; assembly: GCA_014729235.1. GTDB lineage: Bacteria > Patescibacteriota > Dojkabacteria > SC72 > WJKH01 > WJKH01. The sequence continues at coordinate 7,598 of WJKH01000054.1, forward strand.
AATTATTAAAAGTTAATGATTCGAGGCTTGGATGCCGGTAAAATGCGGGAACTTTCAAATTGCGGATTTCATAATGTTTTAAGGACTTTTTAATCTTTGATAGGTATACTCGTTGCCAGATAAATTTATTAGATGGCAGCGTAGTGAGAAACAAAGCCAAAAACCGTATTTATAAAAAGATTCGCAGGAGAAAGAGAGTGGAGCTTAGAGATTCTGCTTACTTTTTGGGAAAGTCGAAGCAAAGGATTGAGAAAGAACGAGGAAAGAAGCTCAACTACAGGTTTATAGGGCGAAAGATTGTGAGAGCAGTTTTGGGGATGTGGATTGTAATAGCGGTATCAAGGGGTTTGGTGGGGGCCGATGATTTTTATCCAGAAGCAGACGGATGGGATTGTGAATTTGGGTATGCTGAGTCGGTATCTATGCACTCGCTGCCATCCAATCAAAATTTACCTGGCAGAGTAACATATAATTCAGATCTTATAGTCGGGGAGGGGGCGAATTTTCCGCAAAACCATGAGATGGATGACGTGGTTGAGTTTAATTATCCTTATTCGAGAAGAATGCTTGGGGTGGCGGATCGTGTCAATGTTCCTCCGGATGCGAGGGTGGATGTAGGATATTTTGTCAGGAATTATTCAGGGCATAGGATTAATACAAATGGTGGCTGGTTATTTTTGTCAAAGACGGGTGGAGGGGGAGATTGGACCAGATTGGGGGCTCACGGTTGGCAAAATAGGCAAGTTACGTTGAATTTGGATGGACATAGGATAGTGAAAAGTGGGAAGGCTGTTTGGATAGGCAATTTAGGGAGCTGGCCGGATCATGATTTGTCTGATTTGCCCAAGGGGTGGACGATTTATACGTTTGAAATTTCGCAGCCTATTGTTGTGCAGAATCAGGTGGTCAATTATCATTTTGATGCGAATAAAAACTTAATAGTAGATATGTCTGTGATTCTTAGGAATAATTCGGTATATCAGCTTAATAATGTGAGATATCGCCATGGGGGTTTTAGTGTGGCAATGAATTTTCAGCCCGGGCAGAGTAGGACAATAAATTATTCTCGTAATATGGGGAGGAATTATGATAAAGATTTGAATTTGGGGTTTGGGCAGGTAAGTGATCCGAATTCGCAGCGGGAGTGTATTGTGATTGGTACGGATTGGGGTGATGATGACGACGAAAATAATTCCAATAGATGGATGTTGTATTCTTACCGTGACGATTCAGATTCGTCGGATGGTTGGTGGGGGATTCAAGCGGAGTATCCGTTTCGGCCTAAAGGGAACACTATGTGCGTGACACGGATTCCGTATAATGTTAATACTCAAAATTTTCGTCTTGAGTTAGAGGCTGAGTTGAGCTTAAATAGTTTAATTTCTGATTCAGATGAATTTGGGTTAAAAGAGGTGAACTCAATAATTAATGAGCCTATAGAGATCGCCGTGGAGGTAGCGAATTCGGGTGCCAGGGCTGATAATGTTTGTACTTCGCTTGAATATGATTCGAGTAAATTGGAGATTACTGATGCATGTGGTGGTGTAGTGGGAGAAAATATTGTCCGCTGGAGTCCGGGTAGTTTGCATTATCAGGATAGTTGGGATTGTACTGTAAAGGCTAGGGTTAGGGATTTAACTGAGCCTTTTGATGGGGTTTTGATCAATAAGGCTGAGGCAGGCGATGAGGGGATATGTCGTTTAGAGGCTGAAACGCGTATAAATTTGAATTCCAGTATAGAGATTGAGGTTGAAAAGAATGCTTCTGCGGAGATTATAAAGTTTGGGGATGAGGTAGAATTTGTTATACATGTTAGGAATTTGGGCAATGGGATTGCTGAGGCTGCGGTGCTATCGGATGATTGTACTGGTTGTGAAGGACTTGAATTTTTGGGTTTTGGGAGGCAGGATATTCTTTTTGATGAGGAGGTTAATATTGGGAAAGGTGACTATTTGGTTACTCAAAGGTTTCACGTAATTGATGAATTTGTTGATTCAGCCGAGAACTGCGTTGTATTGTCAGTTGAAGACAGCAAGTACACAGACTGTGTTCAATTATATCTGGATGAATCGCATATTGGAAGTGGCTACAATCCAATAATAAGTCCGCCAATAAGGCCGATTGGGGCACTGGATGATCTGATTGTTGGCTTTAGTCCCAAAAACATTGTTTCACAGCTGTTTCCGAAAAGCGGTGTAAATAGTTTTATCGCAGAAGAGTGGGAGAGAGAGCTTGTGAAGACGGGTGGGCTTCGTGGGAATGCATTAATCTTTTCGGTTTTGGGATTGATTATAAATGCCGGCTTTGATAGCATATGCATATGGAGGATAAAAATGCTGAAGTGAAACAATTAGCTACTGACAGGTATAGCGCTGGACTTTCATTGCCGTCATATGTGCAGAAAGTGGCACGAATGTTGATCAAAGAGGGGTATCAGTGTTATTTAACCGGTGGAGCTGTTCGAGATATAGTGCGTGGTGAAGTGCCGCATGATTATGATTTGGCTACAGATGCAAAACCGGGTGATATGCTGAATATTTTTCCGAAATCGGTTTCTGTAGGAGCGAAGTTTGGGATGGTCATGGCGTTGGTGCCTGATAAAAAAGGGGAGAATTTTGAAGTAGAGGTTACTACTTTCAGAAGTGAGGAGGATTATGTTGATGGGAGATGGCCTTCGAAAGTTACTTTTGTAAATGATATTGATAAAGATCTTGGCCGGAGGGATTTTACGTGGAATGCCATGGCTATTGATTTGAGTACTAATAATTTGGATGGAGATGAGGGGAAGAAAGAGTGGGAAATTTATGATCCGTTTGATGGGGTTCAGGATATTGGGATGGGGGTTGTGCGGGCAGTGGGGACACCTATTGAGAGGTTTAAGGAGGATGGGCTTAGGGCGATAAAAGCCTGTCGGATGGCTTCTCAGCTGCAGTTTGATATTGAAGATGAAACTCTGAAGGCTGTTACTGAGGCGATTCCTGTTGTGAAGCTTGTTTCGATGGAGCGTGTGCGAGATGAATTTGTGAAATTGATTATGGGTTCGCCGAAGCCTTCTCATGGGATTGAATTGATGCGGCAAACAGGTTTGCTTGAGTTGTATATTCCGGAGTTGGTTGAGTGTTATGGGGTTGAGCAAAAGTTATATCATGGGGATGATGTTTATTGGCACGCTTTGAGGTGTTGTGATGTTTCTACTGATAAGGTTAAGCTTGCTGCTTTATTTCACGACATTGGTAAGCCGGTAAAGGATACTAAAGATGGGCATTTTTACGGGCATGATATTGAGAGTGAGCGATTGACGCGGAAAATTATGAAAAGGTTGCGATTTTCAAATAAGGAGATTGATAGGACAGCAAAGCTGGTTAGAAATCATATGTTTTTCTTTCCGCACTATACTGAAAATATGTCGAAGGAGGAGCGTAAGGCGATGGAAGAAAGGGAGTGGACTGATGGTGCGATTCGGCGGTTTATCGCCCGGGTTGGGGAGGAGAATTTGGAGGATCTTTTTGCTTTGAGGGTTGCTGATGCTGCTTCAAATCCCAAGACTGCTTTTATGCCTGATGAGATTGAACAGTTGCAGGCTAGAATTTCTGAAGTTCGGCAGAAGGATATGGCATTAAAGGTTACGGATCTAGATATTTCAGGGAATGATCTTATGGAGCTTGGAGTGGAGAAGGGTCCGGAGATTGGACGAATTTTGAATGAGTTGTTTGAGCGGGTATTGGATGATCCGCTTTTGAATACAAAGGAAAAGTTGATTGCAATTGCAAAAGGATTGATTGATAGATCAGGATAGCGAACAGTTTGGTTGCCCAATAACTCACATCCTATAGCGCATGACTAAGGAAAATGCCTAATTTTTTCTGTTGTTTTTTCACAGCTTTCCCGGCTTATTGGCTTCAAATGTGATTGGGTTAATTTCAATTTTGTAGAAAATCTCGACAGCGGAGTTTAGCTATTTATCTCTAATTGATTTGCTACAAATTAAAATAAACGGTAATATATAGCTGATAAAATAACTGCCTAAGATATGAAGATACAGTTTTGCGGTGCTGCGAGAACAGTAACGGGCTCTTGCTATTTCCTGGATACGGGGAAATATAAGCTACTTGTTGATTGCGGGGCTTTTCAGGGTCCGTATGAAGTAGAAAAGTTGAATCGCGAGAAATTTCCTTTTGATCCGGCTGAAATTGATTACGTATTTTTAACGCATTCTCATTTTGACCACTGCGGCAGGCTGCCTGTTCTGATTAAACAAGGATTTAAAGGCAAGATTATTGCAACGCAGCCTACAAGAGATATTGCTCAGGTAATTTTGCTGGATAGTGCCAGGATTCAGGAGGAAGACTACAGGAGATATAAAGAGCGGGCAGCAAAGAGGGATTCCGGTGATGATGATTACTTTGTGCCTAAGCCTATGTATCACAAAGATGATGTTAATAGGACGATGGAGTTTTTTAAGGTTTATGCTTATGGTGAATCGCTGGAGCTCGGTGATGGTTTGGAGTTTCGAATGCGTGATGCAGGTCACATTTTGGGATCGGCTTCCTTTGAACTTTGGGTGAAAAATGCTGAGGGTCGTGCAAGAAAGTTCCTGTTTTCGGGTGATTTAGGTCAGCCGGGGCAGCGGATTATTCGTGATCCTGATATGGTTCGAGAAGCTGATTATGTTGTTGTTGAGTCGACTTATGGAAATCGGCTTCATAAAAGTAAGGATGATACTGTGCTTGAGCTTTTGACGATTTTGCAGGGAGCGGCTAAGTCAAAGAGCAAGGTTATTATTCCGACTTTTGCTGTGGAGCGTGCCCAGGAAATTCTCTACGAATTAAATCTTTTTTATGAAAAAGGCTTGTTGGACAAAAATCCGGTTTTTTTGGACAGTCCGATGGCTATTGAGGCGACTAAAATCTTCCGTCAGTATCCTACATTTTATGATGAAGATGCAAAGAGGTTAATTGAAAAGGGAGATGATCCATTTGGTTTTCCCGAACTTCAGTTTACTCCGACGGTTGATGATTCCAAGAGAATCGTAGATGCTCCTGCAGCGATAATTATGGCTGGTAGCGGAATGTGCACTGGTGGGAGGGTTTTGCATCATCTAAAGAATAATATTGAAGATTCAAACAATCACGTTGTATTTGTAGGTTATCAGGTTAAGGGAACTCTGGGTCGCAGACTTGTTGATCGCGAGAAGACTATTCGAATTCACAGGAAGAATTTAACTGTCAGAGCTCAGGTTCACACTCTTGGAGGGTTTTCTGCTCATGCCGATGAAAGGGATCTTCGGTATTGGTTGCGTGGGTTGGGACATAGTCCTCGTACGATTTTTGTTACGCATGGTGAGGAGCAAACTGCGCTTGGTTTTGCAGCGAACATTCGCGAAGAGTTACGTGTGGATACTTATGTTCCGAATTTAGGGGAAGTGGTGGAGTTATAGTTGCGGTGGGGATGCTGGGTGAGTCATCATGATGAAATTTGCTAAATGATCAATGAGGATGTGGATCTAAATTAAATTATAATACGTAATGAAAATGGCTAAAGGCAGAAGCTTTTTAGCGATAAATGAGAGTATTAATCCGGAAAGATATATTATTGCGACATTTTATGTTGATCCGACTGAAATGAATCTCTTGGAAGCGGCAGAAGCGATAGCTTCTGAGTCATCGATTGGGACTTGGACTTCACTTAGCACTATGACTGACAAGATTTTTTCATCGCTTGCTCCGAAAATTTTCAATGTTAAATATCTCGATGAAGATAATAATCCAAGAACTGAAGAAGGTGTTGTAAAAATCGCATATCCTTTGTCCTTGTGGGAGGAGGGTAGTGTTCCTCAATTGTTGTCAGCAGTAGCTGGTAATGTTTTTGGGATGAAGGCTATTGATAATTTGAAATTGCTTGATCTGGAATTCCCTTCTGAGTATCTTAAAGCTTTTGATGGGCCTGAATTTGGGATTGACGGTATTAGAAAGATTACTGAAATTTATGACAGGCCCCTTATTGGGACTATTGTGAAGCCGAAATGTGGGCTGCCAACCGAATTACATGCTGAGGTAGCCTATGATTCCTGGGTTGGCGGGTGTGATGTCGTAAAGGATGATGAGAATTTGACTGATCAAGATTTTAATCCTTTTGAGAAAAGGGTTATTGAGACCCTGAAGAAGCGAGATAAGGCTGAGAAAAAGACAGGGAAAAAGAAGATATATGTTGTGAACATTACAGGAACGGCTGATCAGATGCTGGAGCGTGCAAAATTTGTTAAGCAGCACGGTGGAAGATGTATCATGATAGATATTTTAACTGCAGGTTTCGCCGGAGTTCAGTATATTCGCCGTCAAAATCTGGGAATGCTGATCCATGGTCACAGGGCTATGCATGCTGCGTTTACAAATGACCCGTATCATGGGATTTCAATGATGGTTGTTGCAAAAGCTGCCCGCTTGTCGGGCGTAGACCAGTTACATACCGGGACGGTTATTGGGAAAATGGAGGGGCCAAAAGATGCTGTCTTAAAAATTAACCAGTCGATGAGGGCAAAGGAAGGATGGGATAAGTTAAAAACTACGATGCCTATTGCTTCAGGAGGTTTGCATCCGGGACACACTGAAAAGCTTATACAAATTCTCGGGAAAGATTTTATAGTAAATTATGGTGGCGGCATCCATGGTCATCCTGATGGAACACTGGATGGGGCGAAGGCTGTTTACCAATCAGTTGAAGCGGCTTTGCAGGGTCGTAGGGTTTTTGATGTTATTCGCGATCCAAAATATAAGGCGTTGGCCCGTGCTATTGAAAAGTGGGGTGTTTACGGTGCTGAGAAAGAGAAGCATGATGATACCTATAGATTTAAATTAATTGATGATTTCTTGGAGGTGCAGGTTTCGGCACAGGATTTTGCCGCCTGACCCAGCTAACCTATAGTTAGTACGAGTTATAGGTTAGCGGGATTATGGGAATAGATTTTGAAAAATACAATTCAATAGAAGAAATATATCGTGACATTAGAGATGTAAAAATTCAGGGAGCGACTAATGTTGCAATTGCCACTTTTGAAGGTTTAAAGATATACCTGCATAAGGAAGAGGATGAGTTAGAGGATCTTGATAATAAGCAGCTTGTTAAGAGGATATTGGAGAAGGCAAATTATCTCGCAACGGCGAGGGAAAATGAACCACTGGCAAAGAACGGGGTAAAGTATATTTTTTCAGGGTTAAATGAAAAGTTTGGTATGGTAAAGGCTAATAGAGCTGAATCGATAATTGAGTTTGTTCGGGATTTGGCAGATGAGTATCTGAAATTAATTGCTGATGCTAAGCAGAGAATTATTGCAAGTTCAGCGCAAGTTTTTGCTGTGTACGAAAAACTCAACGGGAAGCGAGTAGAGGGGATTATGACTCATTGCCATTCAAGTACTGCTGAGAGTGTGATTATTAATTATGCTGGGAATTTCCCGGATACAAAAGTTGTATGTACTGAAACCAGGCCTCTTTATCAAGGGCGTAAGACTGCGAAGAACCTGGTGAAGGCAGGAATCGATACATCGATGGTTGTGGATAGTGCTGCCGAGGCATTTATAATTGAAAAGGGCTCTTTTCCGGTTGAAATTGTTTTTATCGGTGCTGACCAGATTACTCCCGAGGGTGATGCGATCAATAAGATAGGGAGCTGGGGGATTGCGTTGGCTGCATACGCTGATAGTGATCCGATTTATGTCGTGAGTTCTCTTTTGAAAATTGACTTATCTGTTCCCCGTGATAATATTGTCATCGAAATGAGGGATGCTTCAGAGGTTTGGCCGGAAGCTCCAAAGGGTTTGAAACTGGTTAATCCTGCGTTTGAACTTATTAATTCAAGGTTTATTGCAGGGTTTATCACTGAATTTGGGATTATTCACCCGGATGATGTGGATTTTGTAGCAAGAGAGAAATATTCTTGGCTGTAATTAACATTGTTAATATAAGGTATTCGAAATTCAAAAACTATTGTACTATTGTTTTTTGAATTTCGGAAGTCACATTAATTAGGAAAATTTAAATAACAGAGGATAAAAGAGTGTATTTAAAAACGAAGAAAATTGATATCGAGACCGGAAATGAGCTTACAATTCTACTGAACAATACCCAGGCTGAGCAGGAGGGGATAAAGGAAGGGCAAAAAGTGATGCTGGCGTATGGGGATATTGAATTGTATGTAGAGGTGCAGCAGACAGAGACTAAAGTTAAGGCCGGAGAAGTGGGGATTTATGAGGAGATTTGGGAAAGGTATCGTATACCGAACGGCTCAACGGTTGTTATTGATATTTTTAATCGGCCGGATTCAATAGATTATATCAAGAAGAAGCTCTTGGGACAGCGGCTTAGCAAGGATGAGATTTATGCCATAACTGCGGACATTGCAAAGGAGAAAATTCGTGATATTGAGACTGCATACTTTATGTCTTGTTTTTTTAATCCCGGCTTTGATGAGGAGGAAGTGATCGATATTGCCAAGGGAATGGCGGAGTCAGGAGATGTGCTTGATTTCAAGGAATTGAGACCGGATGGTGGGATGGCTGTTGACAAACATTCTATCGGAGGGATTGCCGGCAAAGGCGTTACACCGATTTTGGTGCCGATTATTGCCTCTCTGGGATTGACAATTCCCAATACTTCAACGCGTGCTATCACTACTCCTGCGGGGACGTCGGATATTTTGGAGGTGGCGATGCCGATTGCGTTTACAAATGATGAGGTTCTAAAGGTTGTTAAAAAAACCGGTGGATGTATGATTTGGGGTGGAGCCTTGAAGCTGGCTCCTGCTGATGACGTTATGATTTCCGTTGAGCGTGGGCTTCATATTCAATCCTATAATAAATTGGTTGCCAGTATTGTTGCTAAAAAAATTGCCATGAGTATTACTCATGTCCTAATTGACATACCCTATGGCAAGGGAGCTAAGGTTGATGATGCCGAAAATGCTGAGCTTTTGGCTAAGAAATTTATCAGAATTTTTGAAGAGGTGGGGATCAAATGTCAGGTACACAGGAGATTTGTGAAGGGTCCTGATGGGAATGGGATTGGTCCGGTTTTGGAGATGCGGGATATTTTGTGGGCTCTGGAGAGGGATGACAGGCGGCCGAAGTTTTTGGAAAAATCGGCTCTCGAGATGACCGGTAAGCTGTTGGAAATGAGTGGTAAGGCTGCTGATGGAAAGGGTTATGATATGGCCGAGAGTGTGCTTGAAAGCGGGCGTGCTTTGGAGAAGTTTTGGGAGATTGCAGAGGCTCAAGGCGCGAAGAAGGTTTTAAAGGCTGATGACTTGGTGCCCGGTGAGTATTCCCAGGATTTTAAAGCGGATCGAGATGGTGTCGTAAAGTTTATTGATAACAAGGAGATTATGAGGGTGTCAAGGGCTCTTGGGACTCCTTTTATCAAGGATGCGGGTATGGTTTTGCATAAGAATGTGGGTGATCGTGTGGCTAAGGGTGATGTGTTGGTTTCGTTGTTTGCTTCAGGTCGTGACAGGTTGGATGGTGGGATTGAGGAGTTGGATTTAGGGGTTTTGTTTGGGTTTTGAATGGGCGCATTTTTGTGTTACAACACTGACCATCAATTTATCAGAATCTTTACTTATGACAAATCAACCCAAATACGGTGGAAATGAGGGGGCACCACGAGTAGACGGTGCTCCATTCGTAAATCTTGAGCGTGAGACTCATATTAAGGGGCCTATTTTGATGTTTCATCAATACTCTGATGGGAATGGGGGAGTCGAGATTCTAAATCCCCAAGAAGTTGACGAGCATGGTAAAAGTATAGTTGATCACTTTTTCTAAAATAGAAAGGAGGCAGGTTATGAAACTGGTATGCAAACTATCGTTATTTTGTGTACATGAAGAAACACCTGTAGGGCCTGAGTCACTTGCTCCCGAGTATATAGAGGAGGATTAATCAAAGAGTTATAATCGTGTTGCCAACGGATGTTGTTAATATGAAGGATAATATTTAGATCCCCTAGAGAAGTAGGTGAAATGTTTGACAAAGATTATCCGCACCCTACTCGCATGCGAGTAGTTGAGCCTATCGATACTGATCATGAAAAAATCCAGGCAGATTTTACTGTTGTAACAGCTCTCGGATATGATGTGCAACATCCCAATGGAAAAAGATTTGGGCTCTTTGTTCGATTTGTAAAGCGAGAGGATCAGACGCTTGTAAGTTTTGAGTGGCGTGCGATTGATAACCAGAATTTCGCAATTTCATCGATTTCGGAAATTTCTGTTAATCGAAAGAATTCCCCGTAGCTTGCTGCGGGGTGCGTCATTGATATAAAGTTCTAGTCCAGAGGGAGTTCTCTGCTCAACGGGTGGGTGTATTTTATTATCAAACGAGCGAGCGTACACAAACCCGCAAGGGTTTGTGATACCGAGCGAGAGCAGATAACGAACAGTCCCCCAGTTTGTTTATCAAACGAGCGAGCGTACACAAACCCGCAAGGGTTTGTGATACCGAGCGAGAGCAGATAACGAACAGGTAAAAATCGGCATTTATGCCGGGAAAAGGGTCCAGTGTTTCTCCTGGGTGGTCACTCGTTTGATTGATATGTTACTCCAATAGGCAATGCTGAATCCGTGAGATACTGAAGATGGGTGACAGGTTGCTCAAAGAGAGGATGTCAAGTTTTGCAGGCTCTGGTTATATCTTAAATTATGCTAAACTAATCTGATTTGTGGAGATCAATAGTTTATATGATTAGACCTCCGCGAAATCCGCAAATTATGAATTCTTTCCGGTTAGTGGACTTTATTTTACAGCCATAAATTTGCTATAGTTAGATCAAGCAATCTCTGCGTGTGAAATATTGAAACCAACTTTACGAAATAACATCATATTAATGAATCAAACCACCAAAACTTGAAAAGGCGACTAAGACTTTTTGCAATAGTATTAGTATTGGGACTTTCATCCTCGCCCCCCGTCATAGATTTATCTGCCGGCTATCTGCGCTTTTCAACTGCAGCCTTCCTTTTTAACTTAAATTAAAATTTTTAATAAGGGTATTCGTAATTCAAAAGTTAGTGTTCTGTTGATTTTTGAATCTCGTAACTCATATTAATGTATTTATATGAGCGAAACTCCAGGAGTAAGGACCACAAGCAGACACAACAAGAGAAACTAGAGATAATCCAGATGGGGTCGTTATCCCTCTCAATCTAAAGAAGTTCATGAACATTTGCGACAGCGGTGTTAAAATAAATTAACACCACTTAATTTGTTAACACCTTTACAAATGGCTGTCGCATCAGGAGTTCAAATGAGCTCCACTCATATTTTACCATTTATGCCGGGTATGAAAACTGTGTACTCGGTATCATATAGAAATAATCTCTCTGATAAAGCTAAACTTAAATTACATTGTTACGAACTTCACAAGAATGAGAATATGAAACCCTCACAAATTGCCAAAGTACTTAATAAACACAGATCTACAATATATCGATGGATTAACCAGACTAAAAAGGCTCTACAAATTCGTAGATACCAATACCTCGAACCTAAATCCCGTTCCCCTAATTCCACCCCTAGAGAAAAAGTAATAACACCAGAATATGAA
>WJKH01000008.1 GCA_014729235.1 Candidatus Dojkabacteria bacterium
GCCTTCATTTTGGGGCTGTACTTTCTTCGTGCTGCCATTTTAACTAAACCTTACAAATTATTTATCCAGTATTTTATCTTAACTGGTGGTTTAGTTTAACAAGGACTTGTCACCCGTATGGCTTTTGCTAGAGCATACACTAGACATACTGCGTACTGTGCAAGAGATTTCCTACGGAGATTAAATTATCTGTTTGATCTGTCTTTTTCGCAAGCGTATCTTCAAAGAGATAACGGTTCTGAATTTATGGCTGAATTTGAAGAAGAGGCTGAGAAATACGATATTGAGTTAATTACAAATTATGTTAGAAAACCGGTAATGAATTCCTTTGTAGAAAGATTTAACAGAACGTTAAAGGAAGAAAGTTTGATATATGAAGAAGTTTGTACTGTAAAAGAAGCAAATGATATTTTAAAAGAGTACATAATACGATATAATTTTCTTAGAATTCATAGTGGGATAGGTAAGAAATCTCCTTTTGAGAGGTATTCAGAACTTACTTTTCAGATACCTATAGAGTATATTGAAGAGAAGCTACCTACTTTGTCGCAGATGTTATGGACTTCTTCAAAGTTTAACAAGAACTTGTCATATGTGATATACTTGACAATGCAGAAATATTTCAAAACACCTTATCCGTACCTGATTCGGATAGAGAAACTTGATAAGCTTGATCCCAAAACAAGGAAGAAACTTCAAAAGAGGTATTGCACAGATGATTTAGTTGCCAATTGGCATTTATTCGAGGCAAAAAAATCAAATAAAAGGTTAATCCCTAATTTAAGGGCAGACCTTATAAATCATGGTAGTACTAAATTTAGCTATCAAGAGGATCAATGAATAAATCTCAACAGATGGTTTTTTCTATTATAGTCCCAAGCTATAATCAGGGAAAATTCATCTCTAAGTGCCTAAACTCAATAAGCCGACAACAAGGGGACTTCTTTATAGACCTTATAATATTTGACGGAGCCTCCAAAGACAATACTGTTAAACAAATCAAAATTTTTGAACAATCACTGAAGAAGAAATCAACAGTAATCAAACATCTGGGACTCAGATTTTACAAAAACAATACCGTTTCATCTAATGGTGTTAGTATTAGATGGAAAAGCGAGAAAGATAGGGGCCAATCACATGCAATTAACAAAGGCTTTGAAATCTCAAAAGGAGAAATCCTCACCTGGCTTGGCACTGACGATTACTACTCAACTGAGAATGTTTTGCAAATAGTTACAGCATTTTTCAAAGAACACGAAAACAGTAATATTGTTTTCGGAGGAGCTTTGATGTTAGATGGAGAAGAAAACTTATTCAACAAACATATTCCCAAAGAAGTGAATATCTCATCCCTACTGTATACGGAGGGAGTAGCACAACCCTCGATCTTTTTTAGTCGTAAGGTTTACGAGACTATTGGAGGTATTGATGAGAGTCTGAATTACTTTCTTGATTATGATTACTGGTTCAGAGCACTTTTTGCTGGTTTCACTTTCGAAAAGATCAATGAGTACCTTTCAGTACAAGTATATCATAATGCCTGTAAAAGTTGTGAAGGAGATGAAATGTTCTCAGCATTTTCTAAAGAAGAGAAAGCCGGTAAAAAAAAATACAAAGAGAAATTACTGCATGAGTCTCCGATAGCTTTCACAAAAATGTTTCTAAAGCATTCCATACGTGCTAGATTCTATTCACTGCTCGAAAGACTTAGACTTGGCTTTATTCCGAAAATTGTTGATCGAATAATTTTCCCCTCACCACCAACTACAGAACCTCCTGCAATTCCAAGTTTCTACAATGAAAACAAATTATTTTATGTCCCCAAGTCAAACCAATACATTAAAACAGTCAATCGCGACAAAGGATTTAGCACGCCGATTCTACTAACATTCTTTAATAGGCCTGAGCATTCTCAAAGAATACTAGACTCCATCAAAGAGTTAAAGCCTACAAATTTGTATATCTCATTTGATGGGGCACGATCTGATCGCCCGGAAGAATTTGATCTTTGCAAAGATGTGAGAAACTTGATACATGAAATTGATTGGGATTGTAACCTAAGAACGCTTTTTCAGCAAAAAAATCTGGGCTGCAAAGCTGCTATGTCTTATGCAATAACCTGGTTATTCATGAATGAGGAAAAAGGGATTATACTCGAAGATGATTGTTTACCTGATCAATCTTTCTTTCACTTTTGTTCTAAACTATTAGACCATTATGAAAATGAGACTAGGGTTATGGCCATCGAAGGATGTAATTTCCAAAAGACGCAAAGGGGGAATGCTTCGTATTATTTTTCGAAGTACATGCACGTCTGGGGTTGGGCCACATGGAGAAGAGCATGGCAAAGCTATGACGTTAATATGCCAACCTACGGAATAACAGATGAACGGAGTAAGTTTATGAAACAATTTGATTCTAAGGCCGAAAGAGATTTCTGGAACACAAATTTCACAAAAACTTTCAATGGAGAAATTGACACATGGGACTACCAGTGGGTTTATTCAATTTTCAGAAATCGTGGTTTAGTAGTCGCTCCCAACGTAAATTTAATTTCGAACATCGGGTTTGGCGCAGATGCTACTCACACCACACAAGAAGAAGACAAAAACAGCATGAGAAAGAAGTATTCTATTGATTATACAAACCTTATTCATCCGAAATCGATTGAAGCAGATCTTGAGGCTGATAAGTATACTCGTGAGAATGTGTTTAATATTAAACCTTATGATGAAAAGTAACTAACTTAAATCCCTGTTCACAAGTGAAAATATTATATGATTTCCAAATATTTACACAACAGCGTTTTGGTGGTATTTCAAGGTACTTCAACGAACTAATAAATAAGTTACCTTCCAAAAACGATTGCGAAATTGACATTGGATTTAAATACTCAGAAAATTTCTACCTAAATAACTCAGAAGCTGGGAAGTTATTAGAAAATCCTCCGGATTTATCTGCGATCAATGAGTATAAAAACTTTCTCCACGGATTTCATTTCAAGGGAAAAGGACGCTTGTTCAATCTTGTGAGAAAACTTCGCAATAGAGAGACTTGTGATTTTTCCAAAGTCAATTTTAATTCGAGCAATGAGAATATTTCAGTAACTTTGCAAAAAGTCATTTCTGGAGATTATGACATACTACACCCTACGTATTACGATCCTTACTTCCTTGAGCATATAGACAACAAGCCTTATGTTATAACTGTGTTCGATTTTATTCATGAAATATTTCCTGAGTATTTCCCCCTCAGTGATCCAACATCAATTTATAAGAAAAAGATTCTCGGAAAAGCCTCGAAATTAATTGCCATTTCAGAGCAAACAAAGATGGATTTGATTAAGTTCTATGAAATTCCAGAGGATAAAGTTGACGTAGTATACTTATCTGCCTCTTTAACAAAAGAGCACACTTCTGAAGTGAAACTGCCAGACAAGTTTATCTTCTATGTAGGAGGAAGATTACAATACAAAAATTTTTATTTCCTTATCCGTGCTGTACAGAAGTTTATCAAAAAACATCAAGAATTTTATATAGTATGCTGCGGAGGAGGTTCCTTTACCGAAGAAGAAAGACAGTACTTCAAAGAGATAGGTATTAACTCCAAGATCATTCACCTTTCACCAAGTGATAAGGAGCTTTCTTATATTTACCAAAGAGCAAATGTTTTTGTCTATCCATCATTATATGAAGGATTTGGGATTCCAGTAATTGAAGCTTTTAGAACTGGTGCACCAACACTACTTAGTAATACACCTTGTTTCAAAGAAGTTGCGAAAGACAACGTATTTTATTTTGAACCTAAAAGCATTAAATCACTAGTGGATTCTTTAGAAAAAGCAGTATTCGATAAAAGTGAAAGACAGAAGAAAGTCAATTCAGCTTATAAACGAGCTAAGGACTTTTCTTGGGAACGAACTGTAAAGGAGACAATCAAAGTTTATCAGTCTATACTTTAAGGATTATGAAAAAGATTCAAGCTATTTTCAAAAAAATTAGATTAAAGATCATTGATTCAATATGCCTCAAGCTATTTTCAAAAGACTATGCTCAGATAAATAAAATTTTATTCCATACTAAAGCGTTAAACATTGAAGAAATTAATGATTCTCAGATTCTCTTTCTGAACAAAGTTTTTAAGTCACTTGATTTAGATGAAACATTCAAAAAGTCTATTGATAAGTCCTCCCTAGAATCAACCCAGTTTTTGGAAGACTTGTCTTATCGAATTCAATCGCTGAGGCCATCCCTCTTTGAAGAAGAGACATTCAATTTCATAAATGATTTTCAAGAAAACCTTGTGTCAGTAAAAAGCTCAAAGAATACGGATGTCAAGACGTTTCAAAGTTTTGTCAAAACAATCTACCAAGTCAATGCAGACAATAGGAAGTTAGAACTAATCACTGACTTTGTTAGCAATATTGACCACTACGACTTAAACTCAACCTGGAAAACCTTAAAGGAGATCTCTGATATCTTTCCATTGAAGAAAATTTCAAGCAAGCAAAAAAAGAATTTACTCGATCAACTAAGCGCACTTTCAAAGGAGTTAGTTCTCGATTTTTCGACTATATATTTTAATCAAAGATCCTATTCACAAGAAGGAGAAGATCTAATTTTGGAGAGTATGCTTGTAGAAGACAAAATTGAGACCGGAATCTATGTCGATATTGGAGCTTTTCACCCGCTACGGTTTTCCAATACAGAGTTTTTTTACCGAAAAGGATGGAGGGGTATCAATATCGAGCCATTCTCAGATAATTATAAGCTTTTCACCCAACTCAGACCAGAGGATCAGAATTTGAACTTAGGAATCGGGGAAAGTGAATCTATAAAATCATTGCAAATTTTTGATGAGCCGGCTTTGAATTCTTTTGACAAATCACATACAGACCTCATTGAAAAAGAAACTCAGTATAAAGTTATCGGAGAACAAGAGATCAAGGTTACTCCTTTAAGAAAGGTCCTTGCAGAGAGCATGAACATGAGTGAGCAGATTACGTTTTTTAATATTGATACCGAATGCAATGACCTTCAGGTGCTTCACTCAAATGATTGGGCTCGATTTAAGCCCAGATATATCCTCATTGAAATGATCCAGAATGAAGAGAACTTTGATAACAATAAACAAATCAATGAGTTTTTGATAAAGCTACACTATTCATTAGTTGCTCAGACACATCGCACAGGAATATATAAGTTAAATGCTGTAAAACTCCACTCTTAATGAAATGCATCGTGTGCAACTCCAAAACAAAAGAAATCTTTAAAACAAAGATACTAAGCAAGTATGATGTCGCATTCTACCAGTGCACCTCTTGCGAGTTTCTTCAAACAGAGAAACCATTTTGGTTAAAAGAGGCCTATCAAAGCTCAATGAATCTGACAGATACCGGTGTACTAGACAGAAATTTGTTCTATAGCAAAAAAACCGCCGCAATATTATTTTCCTTTTTTGATACATCCGGATCGTTTTTGGACTTTGCAGGTGGATATGGAATTTTTACCCGAAGAATGAGAGACCTTGGATTTGATTACTACTGGGACGACCCATACACAGAGAACTTGATTGCGAAAGGATTCGAATACAAAAAAAGTAAGATCCCCGATGTTGAGCTTGTTACAGCGTTCGAAACGTATGAACACTTAGAGGATCCGCTAGAAACCACTGAAAAACTTTTTAAAATTAGCGATTCCATTCTATTTTCTACAGCTATACTACCAGATCCAGTTCCAGATCCCCCTTGGTGGTATTACGGAACAGAACATGGACAACATATATCTTTTTTTAGAGTTAAGACTTTGAGAAAAATCGCTAATATATTCAAATGCAACTTGTATACAGATGGGAAGGATTTACATCTATTGACCAAAAAAAATATCATTCCCCATATTTTCATCACAAATACTGTTTACGAACTAATCAAGTCATTAAACTTCTCTGGGATCTCTCGCTTATCAAAAAGTCTCATTGCCCCTGATAAAGAAAAGGATTTCTATTTTGATTTGCGAAATAGAATCATTTTTCAGCCCACGAAATTTATGTCTAAAACCCATTTCTCAGATATGCAGGAGATGAATCAGAAAGTATTTCAATACTTAGCTGCCAATCCTGATACAATATTTAACATAGCAAAAAATGTTTTGAAACGAAAAACTTTTGACGATATGCTAGAACTACAAAAACGCATTAATAATTAAAGGTCTAGACAACTTTAGAGATAGTTAATCTCAAAATATGTTAGCCTATGACAATGAAAAATAAGTATAAAAACAGAGCACATATTTCGGAGCGTAAATTTAGAGAGATTCTGAAGTATTTTCTGAAGATGAAACAGCATCAAAAACAGCAAGGGATTCTGTTATCAGTCGAAATTCGATAAATAGTCTTTTCCACAAAATACGAGTACAGATAGCAGAGATATCAGTAGCTTCAACTCCAGAATCAGATGAATGTGAGGTAGATGAATCATATTTTTGGGAGAGAAGAGTAAGTCGTAACCGAGGTCGAGGAGCCGCTGGAAAGACACCAGTGTTCGGAATCTTGAAGCTAGATGGAATAGTATTTGTGAATGTAGTAAAGAATCGCAAAAGAGAACAACTGATGCCAATAGCCGAAAGTAAAATACTCGAAGAATCAACAGTCTATTCTGATGGATGGAAAAACTATGACGGACTGGTACTTAGTGGCCACGATCACTATCGTGTCTACCATAGCAAAGATGAATTTGCGTATGGTAAGACCCATAAATGGAACTGAAAGCTTTTGGAGTTTTACTAAGAGGCGTTTAGCAAAGTTTAATGGGCTTACAGATGAGATATTTAACCTTCACTTGAAGGAGTCTGAGTTTAGGTAGTAGAATCATAGAGGTGGAATTTATGATATACTCCTTAAAGAGTTTGGGCAGAAAAGCTCCAAAGTTGCCTAGACCCTAATTAATATACTCGAAGCAATTTTATGACAGACATATTATCAAAAAAAATTCTTCTAACTGGAGCAAGTGGCTTTGTAGGGAGACATGTATATGAAACTCTCCTAAAGAGAGGAATCTGTTCCAAAAACATACTAAGGCCTGGAAGCAAGGATGCTGATCTTCGATTGCGAGAGAATGCTCTCAAAGTAACAAAAGAGATTGATATCATTATTCACCTCGCTGGGAACGTTGGAGGAATAGGATATAACAGAAAGTATCCTGGGACGCTTTTTTATGACAACTTAATGATGGGAGTGAACTTAATTGAAGCCGCTAAAAAAAATTCAGTAGAGAAATTTCTATGTATAGGAACAATTTGCTCATATCCTAAATTTACTCCAGTGCCATTTCAAGAAGAAGATCTTTGGAATGGCTATCCTGAAGGAACAAATGCACCATATGGAATCGCTAAGAAGGTTCTATTAACAATGCTAAAGGCATATAAACAAGAGTTCGGAATGAATGGAGTATACCTTTTACCAGTGAATATGTATGGTCCGCAAGATAACTTCGATCCAAAGTCCTCACATGTGATTCCAGCAATAATTCGGAAAATTGCGGAAGCTAAAGAAAACAATCAAGACAGCATTACAGCCTGGGGTGACGGATCTCCTACTCGTGAGTTTTTCTATGTTAAAGATGCCGCAGAGGCAATAGTATCAGCCGCAGAGAAATACAATGATATTGAGCCGGTAAATATCGGAAGCGGTAATGAGATCAGTATAAAACAGCTGGTGGAAACAATTGTAAAAGAAATGGGCTTTCAAGGTGAAATAAAATGGGATACCACTAGGCCAAATGGGCAGCCACGGCGATGTTTGGATGTATCTCGTGCTAAAAAATATTTTGATTTTGAAGCAAAAACCGACTTCTTAACTGGTTTAAGAGAAACCATAAAGTACTATTATGACAAAATAGCATAATGCAGGACCAATTCGTATCTAGAGATAAAATTCAAATGCCGCGAGTTTGTGTAGTTGTTCCTGTAAAAAATCGACTTAAAGAGACTCTCAGATTTCTTGAATCGTTTTCAAAATGTTCGTACCCAAACTTTACAATAGTCATAGTAGATGATAAATCATCCGATGGTTCACCTGAAGTTATTAAGAAAGAGCGCCCTGAAACAATTATACTTAAAGGAAATGGCAATCTGTGGTGGACTGGAGCTACCAATCTAGGAATTAAATATGCAAAGAGAAATGATTATGAATATATCCTCACAATAAATAATGATGCAACCGTTGGCCCTGATCTTTTAACTAAACTAGTAGATTGCTCAAAGAAAAATCCGAATTCGATAATTGGAAGTTCAATAATTAATGCTGAAAATAATAAGATCTGGGGAATAGGAACGACCATAAATTGGGGAGCATTTAAAGAGCAAATCTTTTCACTTAATTTCCACGGAAAACCCTACTCCAAGATTGTAAAAAATATCCCAAACCCATACCCAGTAGAGACTCTTCCAGGAAATGGAGTACTTATTCCTGTTAGGGTTTTTGATAAAATTGGACTTTATGACAGTTTTTGGTTTCCGCACTATCATGCCGATTCCGAAATAGGTCTTCGCGCAAAAAGAGTTGGAATTAGGTCTCTAATTTGTACCAACGCTAAAGTCTATAATCATGACTTCAAAAAAAGGCTATTTGATAAAGACTTTGATCTACTCATTAAGAAAAAGTCATATTTATACTGGAAACCTATCTTTGCAATTTTCATGAAATATGCCCCAAAAGAACACAAGAACAAGTTTGTTCGTCAATACTTTTTTCTTTATGAGGACAAAAAATGGTACCTACTCTACAAAGATATTGTACGTAAAATCAAGAATCTTTTTTCTAAATAGCTCGGGCTGCAAATGGATTTTCATTCGATCGATTCATTTGATAAGTTCATGAACATATACACCAGTCAATCCATCAAGTGTAGTGCCGGATTTATTCCAATAAACCCGGCAACTCCTGTGATCAAAACTTCTTTCATTTATTCCGAATAAATAATATTTTTATAGGGATGGAATTTAGGCCCAAACTATCTACGCTCAACAAAATACTTCAAACTATCCTCCAAAGTCTTTTGAAAAGCTAATTGCCGCTTCCAACCAAGGTTGTCAATTACTTTTTTATTCGACCCACAAATAGTCTTCACATCAACCGGCCGAAACTTATCATCATCAACAATAACCTCGACATCAACACCACTCAAACCAATCAACTCATCTAAACTCCCTCTTATACTATAAGACCTCCCAGAGCAAACATTATACACCTCATGAATATCACCCTTAGAAACAAGCAAAACATACGCCCTGATCACATCACGAACATCAGAAATATCACGCTTAGCAGCAAGATTTCCAACCTTAACAACAGGCTCAGCATTCCCCTTCATAATCTCCGCAACCTGATGAGCAAAATCCGGCACGACAAAACCCAAAGGCTGCCCAGGACCCGTATGATTGAAACTTCTCGAAATAACCCAGTTTACATCGTCAAAAGATTTCACAACTTTCTCCTGTTCGATTCTGCTTTTGGCATAAGGACTTTCACCTTTCAAAGGATGTTTCTCATCTATTGGCAAATAATTCGGTTTTCCGTAAACATGAGATGAGCTAATAATTAGGACACGAGCTTCCGGACACTTTTTCTCAATACCCTCCATCAAATTCTTCGTTCCCTCAACATTGATTTTGTGGCATAAATCAGGATAGGCAAAACTCTTCGCCACAGAACTGAAACCCGCGAGATGAATAATATAATCAGGTTTATGCTCAGATAGTACAGCGAAAACCTGGTCCCGATCAGTGACGTCCGTTACAACCTGCGGATTCTCACTCTCCAAACCCGTTCCTATAACCACTTCGCCTTCCGCCTCAATAAAATCTCTCAAATATTTTCCAACAAAACCATATGCTCCGGTTATTAAATACTTCTTTTTGGTTTGATCGCTCATAGCAATAATAAATTTAGGCTATTAATTAAGCTCAAATTTTTTAACTAACTCCACATCGCTTCTTATCATCATCTCCACCAACTCTTCGAGAGATGTTTCGGGCTCCCAGCCAAGTTTTTTCTTGGCTTTGGAAGCATCACCTCGCAAATGCTTCAATTCAGATGGACGCTTAAACCTTTCATCAGTCCCCACGTATTTTTTCCAGTTATCGATTCCGACACAATCAAACGCAATCTCCAGAAACTCCTCAATTGTAGCGGAACGGCCTGTTGCAATAACAAAATCATCAGGTTCATCTTGCTGCAACATAAGCCACATAGCTTCAACGTAATCTCCGGCATATCCCCAGTCTCTGCTCGAGCCTAAAAATCCAAGCTTAAATTTACCATTTTGAATCAACGGTTCTTTTAACTCATTACCCATTTTTGATTGCTCGACTCCCTGAGAAACACATGCTACTGCGTACGTTATTTTTCTTGTAACAAACTCAATTCCCCGTCTTGGAGATTCATGATTGAACAGAATCCCTCCACACGCATAAAGATCGTAGCTGTCACGATAATTCTGAGTCATATAATGTGCGTAGAGTTTAGCTATTGCATATGGACTAGTAGCCATAAATGGTGACTCTTCACTAATAAATTCGTCAGTAGTATTCCCGAACATTTCACTTGAAGAAGCCTGGTAGAATTTGGCATCAGGTTTGTGATTCCTGATTGCCTCCAGAACTCGGACCGCCCCCATCCCTGTAACATCCCCCGTCAAAATGGGTTGATTCCAACTTGTTTTAACAAATGATTGCGCAGCCAGATTGTAAACTTCATCTGGATTAAAATCCAAGATTGATCTGTCAATACTTCCCTGATCAAGCAAATCTCCATCATAAATTTTAATTTTGTCCAATAAATGTTCAATCTTTGTAAGATTTGGTTTGCTGGTACGACGGATAATCCCGCCCACCTCATAATCCTTCTCCAGTAGAAGTTCAGTCAGATACGAACCATCCTGACCATTTATACCTGTTATTAGGGCTTTCTTCTTAGCCATTTAAACTTATAGTTAATTTATTTGGTCTATTCGGTAAGCGCATAATATACATTAATGTTTAACCCTATACAAATACAAATCAACATAACCACTATTAAACGTACTCGGAACCAACCCCTTACACCAAGGAAAAGGCAAATCAGGAAACTCCAGATCAATATTGAAATAAGCCTCCAGATGACCACTACTACAAGACGTCAAATACGATTGACGATACCTCACCGTATCCACAAACTCCAAGACCGAATCAGCTTTCGCGAACTCTAGATAAAAACCATACTGCTCACTTGACATACCCTTGGCATCCACATCACCACAACAAAGATTGTCAGACAGACTAGCTCCCTCCGACAAATCAACCAAAGATAATAAGAAAACATTATCATATTCATCGAAGACACCGTCCAGAACACCCGAAACCATTAAATTTGGATTATCAATCCGAAACACATCAAAATCCTTATAGTACATAATCGGAGTCAAGATTTCATTTTCCAAAATCAGCCCCGGCTTCGCAACCAGAATCAAGTCATTCCTGTCAACCGTTTCATCTATCTCTTCCAAAAATTGAGGCTGAGCACCTTCCTGCCCGCGAAACTGGAATTGAGTAAAAAACAGACTGTATGCAGAAATCAGTATCACAGAACCTATAGCCACAACCCTGTGCAGCCTCCCTTTTGAAGAGACAAACTGAACCAGAAGTAAAGATATCAAAATAACCCCTAAAGGAATAAGCTCTACCAAAAGATATCTCCCATAATAATACTGATACCTCACATACGGCTCCATCCCCAAAACTAGCACAGCAAAATATACAGCCGCAATTACCAGAAGATTATTAAGAATCGCAGCAGCTTTGGTTCCGATTGGAGAGGAAGATGACGCTGGGGCTGATGCCATCCAAATTGCAAGCGGAATAAGCCAAATCCCAAAAGGACTAAAATATATGACGGCTGACCAGGGCGACATATATTTTAGAGCCATCCACCCGCGTCCGGTCATATGGTCAACAGTATCAAAAGATGTCCCGACATACCTGTCAGTAAACCCCAACAGATAGTATTTATATAGGGTATAAATTAAAACCAAGCCCAACAAGGCATATATAAAATACAGCCTATTTTTGACAATCCAGTTTAGAGCCTTTTGAAACCACTTCTGCGTCCGAAGAACATACATCACAATATACAGAACTATCGGCATCAAAATTAATATCCCAAGCTTCCACTGATAACCGGTCCCCAATTTGCCGACAAAATATGCATTGAAATATCTGCTAAAAAGGTTATACATAAAGACATAAAAATACAGGTACGACAGAGCGAGCGAACCCAGAAGTACTGCAAAATAAGTCTGAAGCTGACTTTTTATCTTTTTGTCTTTTTCCAAGAGCATCACAGACAGAGAAAATAGGTAAAAAATTGGAATATACGTAAATCCACTGATTCTGGTGTAAAAATACAAATTGAAAAGCAGAGCTGAAAGGCTCAATGAAATCACGGCATTCGCAGAAGTTTTATCAGATCCTCCACCATCCTCTGAAGCCTGAACATGAGATTTTGATATGCGGTAAAATCTGGCAAGATAGTAAAATCCAAGCGAAACAAATGCCAAAGCGACAACTTCAGTTACCGGAAATTTTGAGAAGAATGCATGCAGCGGATTAATTGCGATTAAAAAAGCCGCCAGACGTCCAACCCATTTTCCTCGATTTTTACGACCGGCGATCTCATAAGCAAGCAAATATATTCCTATCAAAGACAAGATCGAGAAGAAAGTCAGTGAATAAACTCGATTATAATCGCCCAGCAAGGCGCCGGATATACTCATCCATATCGGATGAAGCGGATTGTAAGGCATAATATATTTCGATCCTTCATTTGTGTATCGATACCATTCAATCCCCGGCACAAATCCCCAATTCCCTTCATCATCATAAATTTCCCTGACTTCAGGCTTTATTTTTTCCCTCAAATCATCCTGAATTACGTAACTGCCATTTATATCCAGCTGCTTGGACATATTTACATAGAGTCCTTGATCTTGTCCTCCCGCCAGATAAATATATGGCTTGATCCGCAGCAATAGGCTTAAAATTAATATCGCCAGTATCCAGATATCAAATCTGTCATCCCGAAATTTGATCTTTAATTGAAAAACCATGACCACTAATATGGTTATCACCGTACCAATTCCCAGTGCAAGAAAAGCTTGAAATGCTTCAGCGGGCAAAAGTAATAAAGCCGCTAAACTCACAGCAGAAACAAATATCAGAATCAACTCCAGTACTGTAACTTTCTTTTTGCTCATGGTCACTGTACGATTATTTAAACCTATAGTCTGGTTTCATGCCCGCAATATTCCGCAATGCTTCTTGCAGTTTTTGCTTTAGTCAACTTTAGTGACTTCATTTTAAGCGGTTAATCGGTTTTTGAAACCCTTAATCAGTTTTTTAAGCCGCGTGCCAGGTTTGTTTCAGGCGTGTATCAGGTTTTAAGCTTTTAAAGCCGCTAGTCTGCAACAAGTGATTTATATGTATCATCAATAATTTTCAACTGGTCTTCCCACTTATATTTTTTCATCACTTTCTCTTGCCCTGCTTTCCCCAATTTCCGGGCAACATCACTATTGTCCAAAAGATATTTTATCTTTTCAGCAATACCATCCAGATCGTCAAAAGGTACCAGATAGCCATCCACCTTGTCATCTATCACTTCACGCATAATTTTATTGTCACAGCCGAGTACAGGCTTGCCATAAAACCAGGCTTCAAGATAAGAGATTCCAAAAGAGTCGCTGCGTGATACCATTGAGAAGACATCCCCCGCATCAAGGAGATCCAGCTTATCCTGCTCATCAATAAATCCAAGCAGCGAGACCTTTTTCTTGGTCTCAGGACTGACTCTTTCCCAGAATTTATCAAATTCAACTGTATGAGAACCGGCCATAACCAGTCTTGCTTTTCCACCGTCCGCCCAAAACTTTTCCATAGCTCTAATTAAATTAAAAGCTCCCTTTCCGCTAACCTTGGCCCCTATGTAAAACACAATCGGCATATCCTCAGGTATTTCGTACTTTTCTCTAAATCTGGCCCCATCGCCACCTTTCAATTCTGAAGGATAAATTCCCATGGTAGATTTAACAAATTTGCCTTCAGGTAAATCTACGCCGTGTTCCTTCGCAAACTCAATTATCACATTTCTGGCAGCATATGTCTGGACTATAATTTTGTCTGCTTCCTGATAAAATCTAACTGATTCCTTCTTAAAGTATGTTTGATATGTCAAATCTCCCTTTTTATGGCCCATATGAATCTTTGGGCTGATCACCAGTTTCGCACCGGTTCGTTTTGCAAGTTTCAATGCTATATAAAAAAGTATGTAATATGGGGAAGATGTCACATGGATCACATCATATCTGGCAGTCCTGTCGGTCAGAGCCCGCCACAACATTCCAAAAACAGTTGGAGGGGTAGAAAGAGTCTTTGAGTCCCAGCTGGGAAGTCTCCTAAGTATAAAGCGGAGGCCCTTATTGACAAGATTATTTGAAAACAGCAGAGGTGCGACTCTAAATCTCTTGACATTTACTTTATTAACTACTTCTGACTTTTCCTTGACTTTTGCTTTATTGACATCCCACAGAGCATCAATATCCAGCGCATTGCTTGTCCACAGATCTACTTGATATCCCGGTCTTGATGCAATATATTCTGCCTGAATTTTAATTGAGATTTCAGCGCCTCCTCCGGCAGGATGATACCGCTGGATTATGTATAAGATTTTCATACGGATTAGAATATAATAATTAAACCGAAAAGGCAAAGGGAGAACTGGCGACAGACTAAATGTGGACTTTCATTTAACCGTTGAAATAGAGTGTTAAAGAAGTGCTCGCCAGGATTGGTTCCTGAGATTACCTGCCAAACAAATGAAGGATCCTAAAAGATTTCTTAATCAGATTAATCCGTGTGAATATTTGTACTTCTATCGTTTATCTGCCAGGTCAATTACCTACTTGCATAGAATCAACATAATTAGTATCATTTTTAACCATGGTAAATAACTACTTTGACCTGCTAGGTGAGTTTGTGAAGGGCGATTTTAAAAATCGTTATAAGAACTCCATTCTGGGATTTCTATGGATGTTGCTCAAACCTCTTGCTGAGTTCTTCATTATGTACTTTGTGTGGAACGCCCTCTGGCGAACTGAAAATCAAACCACACTATTTCTCTTGTCGGGTGTAATATTCTGGAACTACTTCAACGATGGAATTATGCTCGGGTTCCAGTCCTTACTAAACAAATCCGGCATTATCCTGCAAATCAATTTCCCTAGAGAAGTAGTCATATTCAGCGCTACAACTGTGGCATTAATCAACTTTGTCGTAACACTTGTCATTATATTAGTCTTCGCCATGTACACTCACACCACCTTTACCTGGGCAGGAATTGGGTTAGCAGCCTTCTCACTGATTACTCTTAATATTTTAATCATTACTGCCTCATTTTTCCTCAGCATCTGGGGAGTTATAGTCAAGGACGTACGGCATCTTGTAGAACTTGGACTTAGGATAGGTTTCTGGGCCACTCCAGTAATGTACGATGCCAGCCTGCTTTCCCCGAGGGTGCAAAAAGTCATAAAATTAAATCCCCTATCCTACCTACTTGAGGGTTTTCGTACGGGACTGATTCGAGGCCATGAAGTTACGGGTGCAGATTATCTTGAAATTCTTAAGCTTCTGGGAATTATTCTGATTTTTACTGTAATTGGGTTTCTTTATTTTAAGAAGAGCGTAAAACGAGTTGCTGAATTCTTCTAATTCAAAATATTTATGAAAAGCCTAATCAAAAAAATAAAAAAAAACGGAGACAAGGCAGAAAGATCCCAAAATGCCATCGAGATAAACAACGTCTCAAAATCATTTTTCGTACCGACAAAAAAGAAAGATACCCTGGTTGACTATTTAAAGCACCCCAAAAACATCTTTAAGAAGAAAAGCGATGGGAAACTTCTGGTATTGGATCACGTTAATTTTGATGTTAAGAAAGGCGAATTTCTAGGGATTATAGGGAATAACGGGTCAGGAAAGTCCACTCTCCTTAAACTGATCTCAGGAGTCTATACTCCCGACAGAGGCGAAATAATTATAAATGGGAGTCTTGTTCCTTTTCTGCAGCTTGGCGTAGGATTTAATCCTGAATTGTCGGCCCGTGACAACATTTTCCTTAATGGAACGATTCTTGGCATGAAAAAGAAGGAAATTGAGAAAGAGTTTGCTGAAATCATAAAGTTCGCAGAACTGGAACGCTTTATTGATCTGAGCCTAAAAAACTACTCTTCCGGTATGCGCGTAAGACTGGCTTTTTCGATTGCGATCAGGTCAAAAGCAGATATCTATGTGCTCGACGAAGTGATTGCAGTTGGAGATGCAAACTTTCATGAAAAGAGTTTCCGTGAATTTGAAAGGCTCCGAAATCAAGGAAAAACTATCATACTAGTCACACACTCTTTGGGGGTTGTCCGCAACTTTTGTGACAGAACGGCTTTGATAGATCAAGGAAAAGTAGCTAAAATAGGTGATCCGGATGAGGTTGTTGATTTTTACGAAGATCTAAACAGGCAAAGACTTTCCAATCCAAATTTAGTTAATAATAAAAAGCGATGAAAGAAAAAGAAAGCCGCAAACAAAAAAAAGACAGCAACCCCAAAAACAAAGATTCAGAAAAACTGGACTTAAAAAAGAGATTTCGCCTGCTTACTAAAAGGCAGAAAAAAATAATCGCGTATCTATTGGCAGTTGTCTGGTCAATCCTTGGTATCGCCATTGTTTTTATTATTGGCAAAAGCACAACGGCAAACACTTTTAAAAGCGATCTTCCTATTGTGATAATTGATACTGGCGGTCACAAGCTGAATAATGAGAAGCCAACTCAAGTAAATGCACGAATTATTTTCAATGTCGCAGGAAATCCAAATTATCTAAACAGCCTGGCTTCACACTTCAATGGCGGCGTGGGTATGCGTCTCAGAGGCGACAGAACTAAAGAACTCCAGGATGTCACAACCTATCATCGATATACTTTTGAAACACGCCACTCAAATGGAGAAGATATGAATTTCCCTCTATTTGGTTTTCCTGAAGAATCCGACTGGATGATTGAAGGACCTATTACCGATGAAACAGCCCTGGCAAATATGCTGGCACTGGAACTTAGCAGTCAGCTTGGCTACTACGCACCGAGAACACAATTTGTAGAAGTATTTTTCTCTGATGATAAAAACACTAAAGCTAAAGATAACTATGTCGGAGTGTTTATGTTTTCGGAAAAAGTCAAGAAAGATAAAGAACGGGTTGACATTGAAGATCTAGCCTCAGGAAATGATCCGGAAGATGATCTGTCCGGGGGTCATCTGCTTGAATTAACTTCTATGGGAGAAATCAAGGAGAAAGATGCCTGGTTTGAGACCGACAAAGGCACAAAAGTTATTAATGCTTATCCAAAAGTAACCAAGCTGACTGAGCCGCAGCAGCAATGGATTCGCGAGTATGTAAACGATTTTGAAAAGCTTTTGTATCGGCATCAGCTTGATAACAAAACTACCGGGCATTACACAGATTTTATTGATCAACAGTCGCTGATTGACTACATTATTATCAATGATTTATTTAAAAACACCGATGCTTTTTATGAAAATACTTTTGTCACAAAGGACAAAGGAGAAAAGATGATGATGGGACCAATTTGGGATGTTGTACGACCGGATTCTATAGACTATGAAGATGAATATTCGAGTCAAGGATTTTACGTGATCACAGGCCGATGGACCGAACCTTTGTTTAATGATGAGGAATTTGCCAAGGCTTATGTCGCAAGATGGCGTGAGCTGAGAGAGAGTAAGTTAAATGATGAAAATATCAGGTTTATTCTGGATGCCTACTCAAATGAGTTGGGGTTTTCAAATTCTTCTGCCGATTCGGCTGCAATTATCGAGAGTCTGAGGTCCTGGTTATTGCGTCGCAGCGTTTGGCTGGATGAAAATATTGATTGGCTTGTTGACAAAGGGGATCCGAGGGATTTACCTGTGGTGGTGATCGACTCCAGAGGAGAGAAAATATCGAAATCCGGAGGAAAGGAAATAGCAGATGTTTGGATTTACAACAATGATGGCACAATCCCCCATTACAATAATCTCTCAAGTTTTATTAATCATGCTACATTAGAATACTCAGGTGTTCTTGGAATAAGCAAAAGAGGTCAAAGTAGTATGGCTTTTGATAAGCTGAACTTCACTATTGAATTTCGCGACACAGATAATGAAGAGCTGCAGAAAGATGTGCAAATACTTGACTTCCCTGAAGACGCAGATTTTGTGCTACATGGGCCGTGGAGCGACAAGTCGCTTATGCGTAATGCTCTCGTATATAAATTGTGGGAGGAAATGGGATATTATGCTCCTAGAACACAGTTCATTGAGCTTTACGTAAACGGAAATGACAGTAAAAATAGTGATCCAGAACCAACAACTCTTGATGATTCAGACTATCGTGGAGTTTATGTTCTTACTGAAAAAATTAAACGTGGGCAAAGAAGAGTTGATATTGCCAAAAATTCATCAACCTCACTTGAAGACCCGGATATTTCGGGAGGATTCATACTTGAGAGATCAACCGAGGGCAAGAAAAACCCTGACGATACGTTCTTTTATACCGAAAGTGCTGGTCATAATCTTTTTATACTTTCCTACCCCAAAAATGACCTTGTCAATCAGGCTCAAATCGATTGGATTCAAGATTATATGACTGAATATGAATATTATGTATACAATGATACTTCCCACGAGAATTTCGCAACACGATATGATTATATTGATATGCAGTCATGGATCGATCAAGAACTAATTCAGGAATTTACCAAGAATGTTGACGGACTCTCAGTAAGTTCGTTTTTTCATAAAGATCTCAATGGCAAAATCGTAGCAAGTCCGATATGGGATTTCAATATTACCCTGGGAAATATTAGAAGTTGCGAGACCTGCTCAGATCCTGAGAGATGGTTTATCAAGGGGAAAAGCATGGTAAAACCGTTAATGAAAGATCCTGTATATACTGACACCTATATTGCCCGCTGGCATGAATTGCGCAAAGATGTACTAAGCGATAAAAATGTAGATAGAATAATTGATGATTATGCCTATCAGCTGTCTGAAGCTCAGGAGAGAAACTTCGAACGCTGGCCCGTTCTCGGAGTGAGGGTAAACTTTAATAATCCAGACGCAGTGAAGGATACTTGGGAGGAAGAAGTCGAATATATGAGATGGTGGTCAAAAACAAGATTGAACTGGATGGACGAAGAAATTGATGGATTGACATACCTCTACGAAGAGTAATGATTATTTATTAAGAAATCTTGAAGATGAAGACCTTCGTAATCCAATTACTTTTTTGCAGCGGAATTTTTGCATTGATAAAAATAATCAGAGAAAGATTCCCGAACATTTTCAAGTATATTAAAATTCTAACAGGAATATGGCTGATCGTTCTAGATCTGCTTGGGATACTGACTGTTGTTTCCCCAATTTATCCAAATGAACTCTATCATAGTGTTATTCAGCTTATTTACACCTCAACAATCTCTTTGGTATTTGCAGTGTTTTGGAAAAGCATTGTAGCAACCATCCAGTCAAAAGCCAATCGAGAACCCAATCTAGGATTAACCCGTCAGATTAGAATAACAGAGAAGTTATCCATATCAAAAGCTACATTGATCTTGCTCTTGGCAATTCTACTTAGCTTTATAGTAAAGTTAATTAAGATTGATAAAATCGCTCCGCTTACAGATGAAATGTACCATCTTGCAACCGCTAAGCAATACCTTAACGGAAATCATGGAAATGTTTGGTATGGAAGCACTTATCCTGATATATATTACAGAGCTATGTTTGTTACGCAGATTACAAAGTTCTTTCTATCTTTCTCAAACAACTCTATTGGTTGGGCAAGGGTCTCCGGAATATTAGTGAGTCTTTTTTCAGGAGTCGCAATTTACAAAAGCATACATAAACATAACAAGTCTTGGGCAATACTAGCAGCTTCTATGTGGCTGTTCTCTCCATGGGGAATCGTAACCAGTAGAATCATCCGCGAATACTCCTATTATGCACTTATATTCCAACTTCTAGTGATATGGTACAGTTCTTCTCTTGAAAGAACCCTTACAAAAAGAAATCTTGACACTTCAACAGTAATCAAGAATATCGGGCCAACAATGATAGCCCTCACTACATTCCTAATTTACGCAATCTATGTAGATCCCCTTTCTACAGCTAAACTAGTATTCATTCCGTATACGGCTTTACTTGCATATACATTTTTCCGATATCTAAAATGGAAAGGCATCACAATTTCTATCAAAATTCAATTGCTTATTGGTTTACTGTTTTGGGGTTGTATAATAATAAGCGATCAGCTTGCCCTTTGGCAAATTCCTGTGCTAGAAAATACAAGACTTGAACTCGAAAACAACGTATATTTGTTTCCGACTTTCAGCGAGACCTTTTACAAATGGCTCATTTTCATTCTGTCTGACAAAATGCTAATGAGTCCTATACTGATATTTACATCTACCCTTATTGGATTTTTTGTAATATTTGCCGAGGCGAAAAAAAAGAAGCAATACATCAATATATGTATCTCATACGTCTCAATTGCATTTTTGTACTTCACTTTATTTCACTTTAAAAGGAGCTTCCACCCCAAATATTTTTATTATGCTCTACCCTGGCTAATAATAGTTCAGGCAAGAGGTATCATATTCATAGCAACACAGCTGGTATCAAAAATTCATAGGAAAGCAGTGGCGAGAATCATTTATGTTGGGATTCTTCTCTTCAGCATTAATTGGTACAGTGTATATTTAGCCGTTATCCCGAACATATCTGGGCCAAACAGAGCCAACACAAGAGAGTTCCACGAAGATATTGGCTACACAATAGAAAAGTATGCAGGAGAAATTGATAATACGCGTATATTTACAACCCTCCCCTTTTTCTTCTACTGGTACATGGATCCGAATGAGTCTAGCACAAACATTTATTACTACGACTACGATATCCCGACAGGTTTAACCGACCCGCAATGTGCGAACCTTCCGATCGGATATTCGCGTTTTCTGGAAACAATGGAAAACGGATGGCTTTTTATTGATAAAAGAAGAAATAACTGGGGAATATTTCTCAAAGAAGATGATTTCACTTGCGGAAACTTTCAGATTCGATTAATTGAGAATAACGAACGCTATCTTGTGTATCGCTGGAACAATGAAGAATAAGCCACTCTTTCCTAGAATTTCAATCTCCATCTTTTGAATCAATCACATAAAGAGCACCTCCAATAATCCCTTGAATTGTCATAACAAGAAAAACCATCGGAGAGAGAAGAACAACATTTGGAGAGGATGTAACACTTCCATAGAAATATTTGTAAATATAATCTCTCACTCCTAATCCATTTATTGACAGTGGTATCAGAAGCAGTAAATCACTTATTGATCTGAATATAATTATGTGAAACAAATTTATATTCAAGTCAAGAATATAACTTAGTAAGTATACTAATATCGAACTAAAGAACTGTACCCCAAGAGAATATATCAGCCCAAACGCAATTCTTTTAATCGGAAGTCTTCGAATACATCCCAACGAATTGATAACTTCATCTACGAATTTTCTAACAGAAGAAATTGGAATGACCTTAGAAAAACTTCTGAATAAAAATTCAAATTTCGGCACAATGATCATTAGCCATGCAATCAAAACAACAATCGATAGCACGAGAATTGCTATTGATCCGACAACAGGAATAAAAAACTCTCCAGTAATTAACAGAACTAAGCATGTTAAGCATGCCAAGAATGCCACTACAGTGATTCCAATTAGTCGATCAATGAAAGTTGTTAATACAGCCCTTCCGTTTTCTTTAGTATATTTTCCAAGTTTTGCTGCTCTCATGAAGTCTCCACCCACAGATGTTGGTAAAAACATATTGAAGAATTTCCCAATTATATTGATTTTGATAAAACTCCAAATTTTTAGTTCATTATTTGCAATAGCCCTGAATCTAAAAACAGCAAACATTTCAGCAATCAGGCTAGATATAAGAGCTCCAATAAAATAACCAGCATTTTCCCATGTTATACTAAGCGAGAAAGCTTGGAAATCTACGTTTCGATAAACTAAGAATAACCCAACAATTGCTATAGTTGCTTTAACAAAAAGGCTAATCCACTTTTTCATTTCTTTATCGATGGGCATATAATCTATTTCTGCTTAAGTAAAAAAATCTCCATTCTTGTATCATCAACACCCTCTCCATGGATTTTTTCGGCATTTTGCTCTAAATAATTCTGAATTTCAGGATGAATGTGCTTGGCTTTATGCTTTTCCCATATTACCCAAATATCTTTTCCTCTAGATCTATCAATATCAGACAGAAACATCTCATAATCATACTCATACTTCTGTTCTTCAGGTTCGTAATTGAGCATACGGATTAATTCAATATCCGGATCCAGTCCCTGCATATAATACGTCCTTAGTCTGCGAGCAATTATGACCATTTGATCAGGTTCTTTTTGCGAATTGACTACAGTCTGGAGTGCCGCAGATGGTTCTCCAAAATCAGTATTCCGAATATATAAATGATCAAAACGCTCATTAAAGTTAGTAAAAATGCAAATCACAAGAATCAGCATAACAAAAAATGATATTTTTTTGCTATAAATCGATGAAAAAATTGTGTTTGCCACCCACACAATAAGAATAATGACAACAGGAATCACATGCGCAACATAGCGAGACGATGGATATCGATCAGCTATAAAAACAAAAAAGATTAGAGTAAATCCAATTAGAGACCAAAGATATACAATTTTCTTAACGTAATCACGATTTTTTACTATAAAACAAAGAATAAGGCCAAATGCTGCTAACATGCTATTGACATAGCGGTACAGGGGATAATCAAATATAAATCTTATGTATTTGAAGTTAGTCATTTCAAAAAACGTAATATA
>WJKH01000055.1 GCA_014729235.1 Candidatus Dojkabacteria bacterium
ATATTCTTTCTGCCATTGCTTATATCCCGCAACTTGTGAAGCTCCTGCAAGATGTAAAATTATTTGATTTGAATGACTGTAATTGCGAAATAATGCCATGCTGTCCAGTATTTCTTTGTACTCATTTATGCTCATATTTTGTACATGGTCGAGCAACTCACTGACCATCTTTTGATTATTTGCTGAAATTTCTTTGTTTCTCATTGTTTTGGTGTTTTTAAATTAACACTTCCGAAGAAGTTAAAAGAACTTCAATGAGCAACGCAATGGAGTCAATGAGGAATTGGAATACCGCAGAGAAGCGAGGGTATACCGAGAAAATCATTTACGTAATGAGTAGCGATATAAAATCCTAAGGCTTCTTCGGAGGAATTATAATGAGGGAAGATGGTTAGTAAAAGAAATGAAGCTAGTTAAAGATCAGTTCAAACTCAACTTCAGCAGGAGTTCCTTCAGTTTCAAAGCTAATTGCATCTTGAACCGCTATATAATCGAGAAAACCTCCGACAAAGACTCCTGTATCTGTAAAACAATGAGGTGCGATATACATATATCTTAATATACAAGGTTCAGCACATTCTTCCCAAGCAGATTGACCTAATGTCGCATCAATAACGACTAAATCTTCTAGCAAGGGAGATTCTGGAGACATAATAGTATCCAAAGAGAGAGTTGCATTCTTAGGAGTCGGATCCTGTGCAACAGAATCAACTAGAGCAGGTAATAAACGACCATCTTTCGTAACAAAATTAACAAAATGAAAAGTCGACCAAGAATTCATACCAAATCCTCTGACACTATCATAATTTTGAGATAGAAATTGCTGTAATAATAGGGCTGAATCACCACATATATCTAATTCTCTATTCCTTAAAGGTTCCATATTATTTACCACTAGACCTTTACCTCGGATCATTTGAGTATAAGAATCCCCCTGAACAAAACTATCTACCCTAGACTGTAATATGCAAATTTCCTCTGCAGTAAATGGGGGTAAAAGATGAGTTTTTCTTTCTTCCTTATCCCCAAGAAGACTTCTAATTGCATCAAATCCTCTATTAGCGATTCCTAATTCTTCTTGATAACGCAAATATACTTCTTCACGACGACTTCGATTCACTACTGGTTGCCGAACACACTTTGGAGTTACAGGTGTTCCATCAGCATAAAATCCTGTATTTCTTTCACTATATCCTCCATGATAAGAGCCACATCCTTTAGTCATAAAATCGATAATGATATTAAGTACTATATTATACACTATAAGGCACTCTCTGGGCAATAATTAAGCATTTTGCATTATTAACAATAACTGCAAAATATCCTAAAATATTAACCGCAGGGTAGAATTAATTTCTACAAAAAATTTATGCGCTTAAGAAAACTAAGCCCTGCAAGAGAACATATCCTCTATGCTCTCTTAATCTTTAGAACAATCCCAGTAAAATACATAACAAAAGGAATATCCCCCAAAGGGGACAGAACCCTTACAGATTCTGTCTACACACTGTTAACCTCAAACTACATAGTAGAGACAAGAAATCCTTGGGGTGAAAGATTTATCTACCTCACCGAAAAAGGATATAAATATATTCAGAGGAAGCTTTTACATAAAGAACAGCTTCAATACTCCTTTATGAAAAGGCGAATGGCTTTCAACCCTCATTGGGGCTCACAATAAAGTTACATACAATCTTGTAGATAGAGATCAGCTCAAAGTTTTACTTGATCAATCAGAGCTTTTTCTAACTAATATCGAACCCCTGTTTATCGGTTTCAGCACTGCAAATAGACAGCGTCTTGCACACTTCATATTCCCTGAAGGTGTCCTTTATGCGGATGGCAAATTACGAACCCCGAAAAAGTCTTTACTGTTCGAATTTATTGAAGCAATTGAGTCAAAAAACTTGGCAGAATTTAAGAAAATGAGCGTGCAGGGAATCGAACCCTGAACCTACTGGTTAAGAGCCAGTTGCTCTACCAATTGAGCTACACGCCCACTATAACAATGAAAAGTACCTTGTACCCCACGACAAAAGGGATAATACCACTTTCCAGCTCAAAACTCAATCAAACAATTAAGCAAGCAAAACAATATCGAGAAAATTCTCTAAAAAGCCCCTTACCTCCGATATCAAACGGGTTTAGCACCCCACAGTAAATCCCGGACCCTTTTGCTGCATAAACTTCGACGTTATTAACCACTCGTTATCTGCTCTCGCTCGACCCGCAAACAGTTTAGGCTTTGTGTAAGCCCACTCGTTTGATAATCAAACTGGGGTCTTGTTTGCTATCTACTCTACTCTCGTCTTGAAGACTCATCATGCACAATGAAAAATTAGCAACGCATTTTGTCCTTTAACCCGAAAAATTCAGAGAACTATACGATAAGAAAAAAAGTGAATGACGTCATTACTTTGAAGTTTTGGCCGCCATCTCAAGGAAAATACTCCATATTATCTACGGGTTACAGCAGCATGAAAATGATTTTGATCTTGATTTAGTATAACGGGTCTCGGTATCACAAACCCTCACCCGTTTGTGCAAGCTCACTCGTTTGACAGAAAAATCCCCCAGCGCCTCAATAATTACTAGCTGAAAACCCCAAACACATACATAGGCATTCACAATCACAAAATCCGATGCCACAGCCGGAAAAAATAACCTATCCCCCACTCTGTTTAGGCTTCCTCACCACAACATCCTTTGCAATAACCATTGGAGCGGCGCGCCCTTTGCCCGGCTTCGATTCAAAAATGTATTTCTCGTCATCCCCAGCCATATCAATACCCTCTTCCAAAACCTCTAGCTTATACTTTCCGGGCGGCACCACAAACCGATATAGACCATTCTCATCAGTGACCCTCTTGGATATAATTCTGTCAAATTCAAGCTCCTTCAAACCGACCTGCAGATTTGGCTCATGTCTCCCTACGATAGATTCCACAACACCAAATTTCAATGGATTGTCGAGGAAAGTTTTAATACCAGTAACAAAAGTTATCATATAAAGGAGTATCACAGCAAAATTCCAGAAATTCGGATATTTTCTGAATAAATAAATTGAAACAACAAACCCAAGCAGCATCACGATAAACAGAAAAATCTTCATAACAGCAGCAAAACGACTCTTTAGCATCGCCTGATAATAGCGTGATTTATCGGGATTAATTGGATCGAGCGGAATTGCGAGATTGGGCTCACTCTCTTTATCTAGTGTTATAGTCTCGCCGTGATACACATTTTCCCATGGAAAATCCGTACGCCCAACTACTACCACAGACGGAAATTTATATTTTCCACAATTAACAACAATCTTATAACTCCCTTTATCCAGCCGCGAAGTAAAAGCTCCATAAACATCAGTAACATCAGTGCGAACAAGCTTCCCGGAGACAGCATCATAAATCCTGACAATGCAATGCGCCAAAGGCTCCTTGGTAACTGAATCATAAACAAACCCGTACGGCTTACCTTTAACCCGCAACCCCAACAGACTCAAAATATTGGCAATCAACTGAGCTAAAATATAAGGCAGCTTCGCAAGTTCAATTGAAAAAAACCATAAGCTAATAACTAACGCCCCACCTGAAGCAGCAACACTCGCAGTCTGAAGCTGCTCTTCATTCAGACTATCAAGAGCCTCTTCAACAAGCTTAACCCCTTCCCTGATACTATTAACTACAGTATTTGCAACTTGCGAAATAATACCGGGCTTTTCCTGAATTTGCTCATCAATAGTAAAAGAGAAATCACATACCTGACTTTCATTCCCTGCCAAATCATACGCCTGTACACAAAATTCATATTCACCAAAATACTCCCCATTGAGCTGCATATGCAGTTTCTCAGAGTCAATTGTAAAGCCAAAGCCACTTTCTGTAGCACATTCATATGTTTCTCCATCAGAACCTACACATGTTAAGATCTTTGAACTAACACCGAGATTATCAGTTATCGTAACAGTGATCTCAACTCGAAACCCTCCCTCATTTTCCAAAATCTCAATCCCCTCCACAATTACCACAGGAGGAGTAATATCGTATACTGTCGAATCCCTGATCGACCAGTCACTTTCCACTCCTCCGGGATTCCTGGCTTTAACTCGAAAGTAATACTCTCGACCGTCAGGAAGAAGTGAAAAATCATAGCTTAGCTCATTAATCCAACCGGAATTCGCAGTAACAGAATCAAATTCCGGACTTTCGCTGACCTCAACATAATACTCATAGCTGGAGATTGGAAGTAAACCGCTGTAAGTCCAATACAATTCTGAATTTGATGCATTTGAGTACTCGGGAAGTAGGCCTAAAATCGGTATTGAAATATCCCGCCATTCTGCTTGATACCCGGAATCAAGAGGGACTAACTCTAAATTCCCATTTGCACCGGTAACGGTAAGTGAATAGAGTCCGGGAAGCTGACTTGTAAAATTAACTTGAGCTTCTCCATCTGAGCCGGTTGAAAGTGTCGCTGTGCTGAAATCCGCAGTACTCGAACTGAGGTTCAAAACAATATCAAGGGCATCCACTGGATCTCCGTTTTGATCTGTTAGCATGATTGTGAAACTGATCGGCATACCAACTTCGTTTATCCCGGGACTTGCAGTTATCTCATAGTAGATTTCATTGGTAACGACTACATTTATATACACATCTTCTGATTGAGCCCGGATACGATTAAAAGGCGCAAAGTCCAAGCTAATCTTTATTAAGACTATGCCTACGAGAATAACAACGAGAAAAAACTTCTTGAGACAGCGATTCACAAAATATTTTCAATAAATTTATCAATTAGCTGACTCAGTCCTACGCTTTTCTTGATATCAGAAATTGACTTGAATTTTGAATGCAGCTTGTGGTCTGGATCAGTTGAATCATTATAACAGCCGCTACACATTAGTTCAAAAGAATTGGGATTTATATGCGAAATATCTTCACTTTTCGCGCAATTGGAACAATTTTTGTAGCTTGGAATAAAGCCGGCTTTCTCAAGAAAATAAAGTCTAAACTTATCAATCTTTTCATCAGCAAATCTTGACCCAATAAGTCTGACTGCTGTGTCAAAAATCTCAGGTTCCGGCGTATCTTCCGGCAGGAAAGTATTTAGTAAAAACAGTATTCTATGGATGTTCTGAACATCTGCCTGCTTAAAATCAATTGTGTGGATTAAGTTAGACTCTTTTAGGATAGCCAGGCTTTTCCCTTCAGAATAGGATATCTCGCTTAAACATAGCGTCTGCAGATTGCCTCTATTTTTACTTTTAATTTTCCTGATGCCATAGGCAATTATGCTAAATTTACCACGGTTTCGGCCAAAAACCGTCAAAATTTTATCTGCCTCAGAGTAGTTTATCGACTTCAGAATTATTACTGTATCTTTTTTGGTCAGCATAAGTTTGTAATTTGTAAGCAGTGAGATTTTAAACGTCTTCCTGTCTGCATCAGATCTGGAAAATAGCGCTCTTCAAATTTTAATTTGCTGGCTAGTTTCTATAGCTTCAATAAGTATCGAGAAAATACGTGGTTGGAAAACCTGCCATGTAGCTACTCATAAGCCCCTTTCCTTGTCAGAATGACGATAGGAGTCATTAACATAATCTTGAGATCAAGCCAGAAGTTTCTAAATTTGACATAATCAGCCTCCAGCCGAAATCTTTCCTTTAGTGTCAATGCATTTCTACCTGAAACCTGCCATAGACCTGTAATACCGGGCTTTACACGTAATACAGAATTAATCTTATCTTTAAACTCGGGAAAATCTCTAATATATCGCGCACGCTCATCAGGATAACAGGCCCGCGGCCCTACAATCGACATTTCACCTTTAAGGACGTTAATAAACTGAGGCAGCTCATCCAGATCAACCCTCCGAATAAAGCTCCCAACCTTGGTAATTCTGGGATCCTGTTCAATTTTAAGCTTCCCTTGATGAGCTTCATATTTTTTCTTCAACTCAGGGTGTGATTCAAGATACTCATGGGCATTTGGAATCATAGAACGAAACTTGTACATGAAGAAATTTTTTCCACCCTTGCCGACTCTATCCGGAGTATCGGCAAAAATCGGGCCTGCAGGATCTTCGAGCTTTATTGCCAACGCAATAACCAGCATAACAGGGCCCAAAACCGTCAAAAACAGCAATGCGCAAACAACATCCAGGATTCTTTTAAAGAATTTATACATATATTTCTTCTAATGATAAATATCCTCTACAAGTGTCTTGATTTTATATTCAAAGATCTCGCGAGCAAAATTATTAGCCTGTTTGCGGCAATTCTGAGGAATAATTTTGTATCTGCCAAAGTTCCTTAAGATTTTCTCTAGGGCTTCTTCAGTATAATCATCAAAAAACACTGCAGTTCTAGGATTGTTCTCAGATAATGTCTCAACAACCCCGCCACCGCGATAAGCTATAACAGGGCAGCCTGCCGCATTCGCCTCAACAGGCACAATTCCAAAGTCTTCATCTCTCACAGGATAAATCAAAGCTCGACTTTTCTGAAAAAGACTGATCTTCTTACTTTCAGACACAAAACCTTCAAACTTTATCAGATTTTCGGCCTGATGCTGCATAACCAGTTCCTGCATTCGCTGCAGATCACTTCCCGTACCAGCTACTATAAGTTTCTTTTCAGCGGCAATGCAGGCCTTTATAGCTAACTCCACACCTTTATATGTCTCAACCCTGCCAAAATACAAGAAACATTCCCCGCGAACTTTTATATCTGTGTTTGGCTCAATTTCCGACACTTCCACCGGAGGATAAATTACATCTGAATCAACCCTATAATGTTTCTTGACTCGCTTCGCAACCTCCTCTGAAATTGAAACGACCTTATCTGCCCTTTCAATGGCTCTTTTATCTTGTTTTCGAAGCCTCTCATGCATACGATTCTCAAATAAAGCCTTATATATTTTGTAAGTAAATTTATTTTCTTTGGATTTACTTCGAGTTTTAGGACTCCACAAAAATCTCGGCGGAGTAAGGCATATTGAAAGATGCTTAGTTCTGCGGCCCGTCTTGATAAACTTTGAAAAAGCCGCTGACACTGAGATTACTACATCATATTTTTTAAAGTTCAGAAGCCTGAAAGCTACTGGATAAAGAGGAATATACTCATCATGAAGTCTTTTCCTAAAAGGCAGCAATTGCACAAAGGTTTTCTTTATCTGCTTATCAGGAAAATTCGTATCAACAAAATCTTTATCAGCAACCGAAGTGTAAATTGGCGCTTGAGGAAACACATCTGAAATTACACGAACCATGTACTCAGCTCCTCCCCATCGATTCAATTGGTCAGTTACAATAGCAACTTTCATTAGTTCTTAATGAGATTTTAAATAGTCAGCTGTTAATTTCATCATCGCATGCTTGAAGTCTTTTAATCGGAAATCACCTGCTCTCTTTCGAATCAGCTTTTTCTCAAACTGCAAATTATCAAATTTTCGCATCTTCTCTATTAAATCATCAAAATTCTTAAATAACAAGCCGGTTTTGCCTGGAATTACAGTCTCAGCAGCACCCCCTTTGTGAAATGCAATCACCGGACATCCTTGTGACATAGCTTCTAAAGGCACATATCCAAAGTCCTCTTCACCCGGAAAAATCAAACACTTAGCATCTCGATAAAGCGCAGCCAACTTTTCATCAGAAATAAAACCTGTAAATTCTATGCGGCCGGAATCCCCTGCCAAATTTTCGAGATAGCTTTTTTCGGGTCCGGTCCCGACTACAATAAGGTGTTGATCAAGCTGGTGAGCAGCTTTAATTGCCCAATCAATCCTCTTGTAATCATAAAGTCTGGAAACGCAAAGAAAATATCCGTTTTTACTGTTGGCTGTCGGTGCTTCACTGGAGTCGGGACCGGGTAAATCCAGCCAGGATTCAGAAATTGGCGGATAAATTACCTGACTGTTTATTTCATAATACTTCCGTACTTTTGCGGCTACATAATTGGAAATCGCCAAATTCATATCCGGCCGTATAGCACTGAGACGATCCCACACCCTGAATCTGGAAGCAGCCAAATCTGAAATCAGCGCACGAATGCTGCCAAGCTTACGTTTATGGGTGTGCAAAGTTTTGTTATTGTCCCACTCATATCTCCCAGGGGTTAAATAGATATTTAGATGGAACGTCTCGGGCAAAGTGATAATGCTTTTGGCAAAACGAGCAGACAAGCTTATAACAAAATTATATTTTCGTAAGTCGAGAAATTCATACGAATATGGAGCTAAAATATTGTAAATCCAGCGGCTTAATTGCCGTGATCGCCCTTTATTATCGATTTTAGCTGCACTTCGCTGGAAGATTTTAGGAAAAAAAGGAATTACTCGACTGAACCATTCATATTCCCATCCAGCTTCCTCGTATCTTTTTCGATTGAAAACAGGAGTAAATATATCAGCATTAGGATAGATTCTGGCTATAGAATCCAAAAAACGATCTCCACCGCCAGGAGCAATCATCTTCTCTACTACAATAGCTGTCTTTAAATCCTGCATAATTGCTAAAAGTATAGCATAAATGCATCATGAAAATGATATTGTTTCAGCCAGATATTAAAAGTGGGAGGCAAAATCTAAATATCGAAAGCAATCGCACCAGAAAACTTGATACGTCCTAAAGCTCAGGAAAATCTATTGGGCCGTCGCCGTCATCCATATCATCAAGTAGGTCTTCAAGATCGTCACTGCCTTCACTTTCATCAAGAATTTCAGAAAGGCTCGTGTCTCCGGATCTTTTGCTACTAGGCTTCTTATC
Source organism: Candidatus Dojkabacteria bacterium (assembly GCA_014729235.1). GTDB lineage: Bacteria > Patescibacteriota > Dojkabacteria > SC72 > WJKH01 > WJKH01. The sequence goes on from WJKH01000055.1 coordinate 8,767, forward strand.
ATCTGACGGATTAAAAACCCCCTTACTAAGCAAGCCCAATTCGTCATTTTTCATCTCAAACTCACTATTTACATCCATTTCATCCAGATCCTCGTTTTCTGTCTCATCAATCTCAGCTCCAGAAGCATCTTTTATAATAATCTCGTCTTCATGACCGTTTTCCTTTTTATACCGCTTCAAGTACTCCTCAGCCTCATTCCCATACTTCTCAACCACCTCAACAACGCGCATAGTAGATCCGCAGCTGCTACACAAGCGAATTTCCTCGATTTCTTCAGCGCATTTAGTGCAGCAATAATGGACAATTTGTAAGGTCAATACAGGCTTCACTACCTTTTTCTCTGTCTTTTTTCCCTTGGATTTATCAGAACCTGCCACTGAGTTTATAGGCTAAATTATTTTATATCTTAAGAATATTAGTTCATCAGGCAATTGTCAATCAGCCTATAAGGAAGATTATCCCGATAAACCCGTTTCTCTTTGAAAATAGCGACCAAACGGGTTTTGAGCTCCAGAGAAAACCCCTCCAACTTCGCAGGTCTGCCAAAGCTTACATTCCAGACTTACTCGTCAGTTCATTTGTTCAGACAGCACTTTTTGTACTTTTTGCCACTGCCGCAGGGACACGGATCATTTCTCCCAACTTTTTCTTCCTTATTAACCACGGTTTTCGGACCTCCGACATTTCCTGGCCGTTTATCGGCGCCCGCAGAATTCTTAAACCCTCGAATTTTCCTCAAACCGGGGAGTTTAGCCGCAGGTTCAGCCTGAGATGCCTGTGGAGACTTAGATTTGTTTCCAAAAGCACTTTGAGCGTCAGGTTTAACTTCCTGAAATTTATCCATATTAACTTCCATATCAACAGAAGCGCTCTCATCCTTGCGGGCAATACGTATCTTGAAAAATCGATTTACAATTGTTGAGTCAATACTCGACAGCATAGAATCAAAAAGGGCAAAGCCTTCGTTCTTATACTCTATCAGAGGATCTCGATTAGCCAAATTTCTCAAAGAAATTCCTTCACGAAGATCGGAAAGCGTATCCAAATGCTCCATCCAAAAGTGATCGATTGCCTGCAAAATTAACCCCACCCCTATCTCCCGCATAGCATCTACTCCCATCATTTGGACATGGAATATTAGAGCAGTAATACCGAATTTTACAAGCATAGATTCTTTTTCAGATGGCCTTTCGATTTCATCCCAAGCTTTGAAAAACTCTAATGAATCTTTAAACCCAAGAATCTTGGCAGTTACATCACACAAATCATCTGACAGCATAGCCTGAATCTGAGAGACTACCTTTCTTTCTTCTCTGTTATCGGTCTCCATGTCATCGGCCAACTGTGCAGCCAAAATGTACTGAATTTGGTCAACAACTTTTTTGAGAATATAAGCATTTATTGGCGTATTTACATTCTCAAAGTCATCGAGTGATTCAATATTATAGGTATCGGGATTATTTATCGTAAACCGCTCAAGATTATTGGCTATTAGCTCAAAATCAACGTCTTCAATTTTTGAAGCAATAGTCTTCGCAATCTTCTTCTGATCAGGACTGTCTTTTTCACTCGATTCCCCGTCAGATTTCCCACTTACAAGCCTCAGAATCCTCTTTCTCATGCCATAAATAATTTCACGCTGCTGATTCAGGACATCATCAAACTCCACAAGCCTCTTCCGGATATCATAATGATGACTCTCAACTCGCTTCTGAGCAGTCTCAATCGTACGACCAAGTACCGATGAGGCAATTGGCATATCATCCTCCATGCCAACCCTGGACATAACCAGACCTATACTGTCCCCGCCAAAGATTCTCATCAAATCGTCTTCAAAAGACACGTAAAATCTCGACTCACCTTTCTGTCCCTGACGACCACTTCGTCCCCGCAGCTGATTATCAATACGCCTGGCCTCATGCCGCTCTGAGCCAATAACGTAGAGACCGCCAAGATCTTCAACTCCCTTCCCAAGGGCAATATCTGTACCGCGGCCAGCCATGTTTGTAGCAATTGTAACCATACCTTCCTGACCTGCTTCTGACACGATCTTTGCCTCTTTCTCGTGGTACTTGGCATTCAAAACATTATGCTTAATCCCCTCTTTCTTGAGCATCTCGGAGAGAAGTTCTGATTTCTCAACAGATGTAGTGCCAAGCAAAACAGGCTGACCTTCTTCATTTCTCTCCTTCACATCCTCCACAATTGCATTGTATTTTGCCTCCTGAGTGCGATAAACAACGTCGGGGTGATCTTTTCGTATGACCGGCTTATTTGTAGGCACTTCAATAACATCGAGATTATAGATATTTGCAAACTCTTCTGCCTCTGTCATAGCTGTAGCAGTCATTCCGGATGCAAAATCGTACATTCTAAAGTAATTTTGGAGAGTAATAGTCGCAATGGTCTTTGATTCTCGCTTAATTTCAACTCCTTCTTTCGCTTCAATTGCCTGATGTAAACCTTCGCTGTACCTGCGGCCTTGCATCACACGTCCGGTAAACTGGTCAACAATCAGCACCTCACCGTCACGAATAATGTACTCATCATCTTTTTCGTAGAGTTCTTTTGCTTTTAATGCGTTCTCTAGATGATAGGCAAATTGAGCATTCTCATAAAGATTTTGAGTATTTAATATCTTTTCAGCATGGTCAACACCATCATCCGATAAAACAACAGCTTTTGCCTTTTCATCCACAGTATAATCCGAGCCTTCACTTAATTGCTCTGCAAGAGATGCAAATCGCTGATACAAGTCATTGGAAGGCGCAGCACTTTGAGAAATTATCAGCGGCGTCCTAGCTTCATCAATTAAAATTGAGTCAGCCTCGTCAACAATTACAAAGTGAAGCGGACCCTGGACCATATCATCTAAATCACGGACCATATTATCACGCAGATAATCAAATCCAAATTCATTGGCTGTCCCATAAACGACATCGCAGGCATAGGCTTCTTTCTTTGAGCATTCAATCAAATTAACGCCCAACATGAAATCGTATTTCATGCTGCCGGCTTCCTGGATAAGTTTATCACGTTCCGCCAACAATCGATCTGCTTCATCAGGTTTGAGTTTTCGAGCTTCTTCATCTGTGATAAATCGATACTGCGAATCATTGTTGACCACTCCAACGGTCAATCCTAATGAGTTGAGAATATGACCATTCCATTCGGCATCTCGTCGGGCAAGGTAATCATTTACAGTAACAAGATGAGCACCTTTGCCGGTTAACGCATAAAGGTAAAGCGGAAGATTTGCTGCCAAGGTTTTTCCTTCTCCGGTGAAAAGCTCAGTCACATTGTTTTGAAAAAGAAAGTAGCCTCCCATTAGCTGGACCTCGTAATGTCTGTGCGCAGCTACTCTTTTTGAAGCTTCCCGGACTAGTGCGAATGCTTCAGGCATTATTTGTTCCAGTGCTGATTTTTCGGTCTCAAGTTGCTTTTCTTTCTCGGCATCATTCAAGTTTTCCCTTTCTCGCTGCAAACCGAGCTTTTCATAATCAAATCCAAGCTCTTTTGATAATTGTTTACGAAATATTTCGGTCTGCTGGGCTAATTCTTCATCGGTCATTTTAGCGTAATTGGGCTCAAGCTGGTTGATTTGGTCAATTATAGGTTGAATTTTGGATATCTGTTTCTCATTCGAATCGAAGAGTTTTGATAGAAATTTTAACATTTGATTGTTTTTGAAATTAGTTAATAAGTACGAGTTGATTATACCAAATTCAGAACAATAAGAATTTTATGGTTAAAAGTTTTTACTCGTTTAGGTTATTATGCCTGACAATGTGGGCTTAATACCACATCAACCTGATTATGAAATTTTAATGAGGCAAGATAAAAGCAGCGGTTTATCAATATAATCTGAAACTTAGAAATTAACAATGTTTTAATTAGATTTTAATGAATTTTAAAAGAGTTCGTTTGAAATTATTAACTCTTGGAGCTTTTTATGAATACTAAAATCCAAGGACTTCTCCCGAACAGCATCATAACAGCCTCCAATCAGCCTGGCGGATAAATTGATCCTAAAAATCTGGCTAAACTGTGTCCTATCTTGCAAACCCAAACTTTCGTAGATTTTAGCCGCATACTCACGAGCCAGATCAACGGCACCGACGAGTGTAAAAATTCGATGGAAAAAATACGCAGTATCATAAAAACGGGGAGATTTTGCTGAAGCAGCCTCCCCATCAATCAGTAAAAGTCTTCTTTTTGATAAGCCCGCTTCAATCGATTTATCAATCATCAAATGTCATGGTACAAAATCTCCATGATTCAGACCGGCAACAAAAAATTCCTTATAACTCTTAACTATTTCATAAGCAGGACTTAAATCAATCCAATCAGATGAAGCTTGCATCCAGTTGAGTATCTTTTCTTGATATTTATCCCAATCTTCAGGTAAGGGAAGCCTATCTTTATCACGTAGCAGATTGATATCTTTTTGACGGTCAAAGAACAGATTAATTTTAACAATTTCGTTCAAGTAGTCTTTAACAAAAGTTTCCGAAAAAGCTTTGCGGGTAGACAATGTGGGATAATCATAAAACTTCGTTATTAGATAGAAATTGTCGGGACGGTAAAAACCTGAGTCACAGTTTTCAGGAACACATAAAAATTCAACCCTTTCCGCCTTAATACGTTTTGAGATCAAGTCATTCCATGAAAACTCATTCTGAGTCCTTTTACTGATTTCAGAATTAGCCGCCAATTAAAAAAATATTTGGTGGATTCTTTCTCTAGGACTCCAACAACATGCCGCCAGGGCTGAGAAATCTTTACAACAGTGTAACCGCGGCCCTCGAAAAATTTGGTGAGGTTCCCCAAGGTGATTTTCGGGATATCTCTCTCACATACCCCCATAGGCTCAATTATTAAAATTTAATAATTCAGAAGGCAAAGCTTAACAAACCAGCGTAATATTCAAATTACCGATTTCATAATCTCTTAAGGACTTTTTAATCTTTGATCCCTAAAATATATCATACTTAAATTTAGAAATTTTGGAATTGCGTAAAAGACTCGTAAATGCAGGAATATTTTGCTTACTCATACTGCTCATTGGTTGGGACACAATAAAGGCCGCTAAAACGGAAAAAATTAAAATTGGAATAAAGCATGACACTTACGCTGAAGAAGGATATCCCACAACTTCGCCATGGAATAACAGAAATTTTTACACAGGATACGATTTGGTGTATGGGAAACTCCGAACCAGAGCATACATGAACTATAGCTTGAGGCCGTTAATAGATAGAAATATCGCTGCTGAGAAGATTTTGGAAGCCCAGCTCAAAATTTACCAATACTATGCGCCGGGAGACTCATATACCCTAGAGCTAAGAAGTGTGGATGACAGCTGGAATCAGTACTCTCTTAACTGGAATAACCAGCCTGATACTACTGAAGTTTCAAATACTGCTGTTAGCAGCAGCGATGGATGGAAGAAAATTGATATTATGGAGGTTGTAAAGGAGCAGCTTCGCACCGGCGATTATGATAAGGGTATTTCGCTGAGAACCGACAGTGAGACTTCTGCAGGCGGGATTTTTTGGTCAACTGCGTGCGAAGCTGCTCCGTCGCCTCCGGTATGTGATGGCCAACATCCATATATTGAAATTGAGTATTCAGTTAATGAGCCGCCAATTCCACCTGTGTTGACGGTTCCGGAAGATAATTTGCTTAGTAATTTAAGTGAGCAGGTGTTTGAATGGGAGGCGGCTGAGGATCCAAATGGTGACGCAGTTTACTATCAGGTTGAGATTTCAACGTTGCCGGATTTCAGTTCAATTTATTTGGTTAGCGATTGGTTGACTGAAAGGCGGTTCTTGCATAACTTCAATGAAGATGGGGTGTATTACTGGCGGGTGCGAGCGCGGGACGAATGGATGGGTGACTCACAAGCGGTAATTTCGCAAGCAAGAAGGGTTGAGGTTGACACAACGGTACCTGAGATTCCAAGTGTGGAGACGATGCCGCCTTTCAGTTTTGGTGATAGGAAAACTGTGGTATGGGAATTTGACAGCTCATGTGAAAAATATCAGGTGAAGTTTCAGCTCCAAAGGTTTGAAGGCTCGATTGATAATCCGGAAAATGTTGTGGCTGTTGAGACTGAGAACCTGGGCTACGAGTTTGCTAATTTGGAGGAGACTCTATATTTTTATCGCGTGAAGTCAATTGATGTGTTGGGAAATGAGTCTGAGTGGTCGGAGGCTGTTTCTTCTTTTCAAGATCATAGTGCTCCGGTGATCAAAACACTGGAGGCAACTGAGAAATATATATCTCCCCTTAGTAGTCCAGGAGTGCAGGATTTTGCAGATATTTCATTTAAGATTTTGGATGTTTCGCTGACCAATTGGGAGTTGATTATTGAAGATTCGAAGCGCAATGTCGTTTATCGGAAAGACGGAAATGAAAAGGATTTGAGTTTGAGGTGGCCTGATAGTCAAATTGAAGAATTGGCCCCTGAGAATTTCAATGATGGGGTTTATTTTATCTACCTCAAAGTTATTGATGAGGTTGGACTGGCAGATCACAGCAATGTTATCGGAATAGAAGTGGATAATTTGGTCCCGATTAAGCCGAAAATAGTGTTGCCACTTAAAGGTTCACTTTTAAATGTGAAAGATATTAAGATCGAAGTGAGAGCTGAAGCTTTAATTGATAATAAAGTTTATATCAATGAGAAGCTGTTCAGAGAATTTTCGGATGGACGCTACAAGGCAAAATCCGATTCTTTTAGAGAAGGGGAAAACAAGATTCGCGTAGATTCTGTAGATAGAGCGGGGAATTCTTCCAGCAGCGAAATTAAATTTGAGGCTGATTGGACTCCTCCCCTTTTGCAAGACCTCAAATTAATTACAGACAAGGGGACAAGGACCATAAAGTTAAAAATTCATGGAAGGGGCTGGCAAAAAGCCTACATTTATAACCTGGCGGGGATTCATAAGGTCATTTCTATCGAAGAGAATCCCGTGACTTTGGTAACAAATTGGACAGGAAGCACACAATATTCTTTCTAC
>WJKH01000056.1 GCA_014729235.1 Candidatus Dojkabacteria bacterium
CGAAGACAAAGAAGACAAAGAAGGCAAAGAAGGCAAAGAAGGCAAAGAAGGCAAAGAAGGCAAGGAAATCCTCTTCCTCAAAGGTCAACATAAATAAGGCTACTGAAAAAGAATTGAAGAAACTGGATGGAATTGGGAAAGTATCTGCTGGAAATATCATTGCTGATCGCCCATACAAAAAAATCGAAGATCTGTTAGGAGTTGACGGCATAGGTGAAGCTACTTTGGAAAATATTAAATCAGATATTGAGGTTTAGAGATTAAGGGTTAATTTGTTAAATCGGATAATTAAAAATGGCAGATAAAAAAACTGATGCAAAATCAATTTCTGTTGATGACATCAAAAAGCTGAGGGCAAAGACTTCCGCTGGGATAGGATTGTGCAAGGAGGCTCTTTATGCGACTGATGGTGATATTGAAAAAGCTGTGAATTATGTGAATGAGCGAAGTGATGTAATCAGTCGGTTACATAATGAGACAGGAGCGAAAATTGGGTTGTGCAAGATTGCTTTTGAGGAGGCCGACAAGGATTTTAAAAAGGCTGTAGAAATTATCAATGACCGTGATTGGGCGGATGAAACAAGTATTCAGGAGAGTGCCGATGCTCCAAAAGAAGGTTTGATTGAGGCTTATGTACATGGGACTGATCAAAAGACTGTTTCTCTGGCTGAAATTACAACTTCCACCGATTTTGTTGCTAAGAATGAAGTTGTTAGGGAATTCGCCCATGATATTGCTCTTCATGTTGCGGCTATGAAACCAAAGTATGTTTCTCGGGAAGATATTCCCGATGAAAAGATTAAGGAGATGGAGGAACTATTTAACAAAGAGACTTTGGCTGAGGGGAAGCCGGAAAAATTACTTCCCAAAATTATTCCCGGTAAGATGGAGAAATTTTACAAAGAGAATTGTTTAATGGAACAGACTTGGCTCCGGGATGACTCAAAGACAGTCAAGAATATGCTTGATGAGCTGATTGGAAAGGTTGGTGAGCCGGTGACTATTCGCAGGATCTTGTGCTGGGTTTTTGGGGAAAAGATTTAAGCTGGTTCCAATCAGAGGCTGTTCAAGTGAGCGTGAGTAGATAAAAACTAATGAATATTGTTCTCGGAGATTACTGCAAGAGTGCTTCTACAATTCGTTGAGCTTGTTCCCTCCTGCTATCTGAAAATGGGTTTATCGATAAATCTAAGAAGGTGTTCCATGCAAGTTCAAGTAATTCAGGGTTCATGGGATTTCCTTGCTTATTCTTGATAGGAAGGTCTAGGTAACTGTCTGTTCCTGGGATAATCAGATGACATAACGGATTGTCGTTCTCACCTCCTTTAGCGATACGGAAGTTTCCTCCTGGGATGGGCACTAAATCAGCGTAGTTGGCTAAATCTGCGGAGATTTGGTGTATTTCATAATAGGCCGGTTTGTCAGGATTTTGCTGCTGCTGCCTTCGAAGCTCCTGGAGTCTTCTCTCCACTATTTTTCTTTTATAAGGCTGCAGCATTTCGTAAATCGGAACTGGTAGCCCTCTATCAATCATTAGATCAAGTAAGAATTGGTCTCTAGCATTGTGAATTTTATTTAGCATCATGACTGCCATAAAAAAATGAAAATCTCTGGGCAAATCTCTTAATGCCCTCATAGCAAATGTATGTACCTCATGACTTTGGCCCGGATTCATGCGGATGACACAATCGATCATTTGGGAAGGGATATCCATTTTTAAAAACTCCATTGTGTGGTATGGGAAAGGGAAAACAATTACGGTGAGGGGAGGTTTGGGATGGGTTTCTCCGGGGGTGTAAGTAAAAGCGCCTTCTTCATTGCGTTGTTCTTTTCTGAGACTTGTCAAATTACCGGTGGCCAATGCTATGTGTCGTTTCAAATCTTCAAGAAAACTTCCTAAGTCATACGCGGCAGGATCATCCCATTTGAAGGGATCTGGTTCCATAACATAGGGTAAATCCGGGGTATCCGGATATATTGTTGCATTCTCTACAAAGTACGTTTCGATTCCATATGTAGTATCATCTGCAGGTTTAAGGCCGTGTTTCTCGCAGACGTGTTTCATTATCATCTTAGCCATAGTAGTTTTGCCCGAGCCTGTAGAGCCCGTAATAACGACAACATTATCCCCGGTACCATGTATTTCTGCAATTCTCTTTGCAGCAGCTGGCCCAGCTTCCATTGGAATTGGGTTGCAGTTTTGAGGCCAGGGCTCAAGTGGCGTAGGTGGAGAGTGATCTACATGCGTTGGGGGCTGATTGCTTGGTACTCGATGTGGTTGGGGTGCCGGCAGTGACATGATCTTGCGAATCAAATTAAATCTGGTACAATAGGGTAACTTATTTAACATAAGAAATCAAAAAATGACAGTAGAAAAATTCACAAAAGAAGTCGGGAAGGTAACTAGTCAATTAGCAGAGGACCTAAAAAAGATGAGAGGCAACAGAGTTGCACCCGAAGTTGTTACAGAAGTTGAGGTCGATGCATACGAAAGTAAAAGTCCGATTCAAAATCTCGCGAATGTCTCCAATACCGATGCTAGAACGATTGTGGTCCAGCCTTGGGATAAGTCAATCATTGAAAATATCGAGAAAGCTTTGATAAAAGCTGATCTCGGGGCTCAGGTTCAAGTGGATACAGGGTTGATTCGGGTGATTTTTCCTGATATGACCAAAGAGCGCAGAGAGGAAATGGTTAAAGTTATGAAGCAGAGGGCTGAACAAGCGAAAGTTCAAGTGCGCGAGGTACGAAAAGAAACAATGAAAGATATTGAAGAAGCTCAGGAAGGAGGTCTCTCAGAGGATGAGGCTTTTCGCCGCAGGGAAGAAGTTGAAAAACTGGTCAAAAGTACCAATCAAAAAATTGATGATATGCGCGATACCAAAGAAGAACAGTTAATGACAGTTTAGTTTTTATCAGACATGCAATAAACGTTATAATCAATCTTATAATAATTATCATTATCCTTGGGAGTCTGGTGTTTGTCCACGAGCTTGGACATTTTCTTGTGGCTAAGTTTTCCGGGATGTATGTTGAAGAGTTTTCTCTGGGAATGGGGCCGCGACTTCTAAAGTTTCAGGGAAAAGAGACAGTTTACTCCTTGCGAATATTTCCCATAGGTGGTTTTGTAAAGATTCTGGGAGAGGAATTTGATGACGATTTGGAAGAGGCTATGTCCGGATCTGCGGACGAGGATGCGGATAACAAAGATACCGTGGATAGCAAAGAGGGCACAGACAGTAAAGAAGCAGCAAACTCAAACCGGGCAGGCAGTGAAATAAGGGGTAAATTGCTTGAATCTGAGCTTAATCCAAAAACTGATCCCAGAAGTTTTATAAATAAGCCTCTAGTACATCGGCTTGCAGTGATACTTGCCGGGGTAACTATGAACCTATTGTTGGCCGCTTGCTGTTTTTATGCAGTGTTAGCTTTGAAGGGATTTGTATGGCGGGCAGATGCTGTTCTCGAGGAGATTAATCCTGTTATTGGAAATGTAACTAAGGAGTTGTTTGAGGATGAGAGTATTTATTATTCAGTTGCAGAAGACGGGAATGCTGTGAAGACATCAATTCCCGACCAGGGGATAGTTAAATCTGTAAATGGAGTTGAGCTTAAATATTCTTCTGATTTTTTGGACATTGTCTCTCAAAAAGCCGGAGAGCAAGTTAAAATTGATGTTTGCCCAATTGATAAAGAAACTTTTGGAATACTGGAAAACGAAATGTGTGGAGTATACGAAGTTGAGGTTAATAACGAAGGAAAAGTAGGGGTTTACATTTATCCAAATTACTCAATCCTTATCTCATACGAGGGCGTTTCAAGGATCTTTTCGGGTTTTGGTCACATGACAGATCAGGTTCGACTGATGGGTTATTATATCCCGCGATTTGTCAGGAGTTCGCTTGAAAGGAAAGATTATAAAACACTGGCTGTAGGGAGCGTTTCAAGTCCTGTTGGTTTATACTTTCTAGTTGATGCAGTGAAGGAAACGGGGGGGCTGAATGTTCTCCACTTGCTTGGCATGATGAGTATGATGCTTGCTTTAGTTAATATTCTCCCAATTCCGGCTTTGGATGGTGGTAGGGCGGTTTTGATCATTGTCGAGGGATTAATAGGGCATCCTCTTAACAAGCGGCTGGAAGGCGCTATTATCCAAATTAGTTTTTATCTCTTGATGGCGTTTATGCTGATTGTGTTTCTTAAGGATATTGTTTTTATCAAGGCTCTCAGCAGTATGTTCCGCTGAATATGTTATAGGACTAAAATTAGTTGTATTCTTGTAATAATTTATGTATATTATGGTATTGCAATAGTGATCACGGCCTGTCTTTTTATGGATTATCTTGATTTGGCAGGCATAATTGAACTAAATATTTGTTGTCAATGGCTAGAGTCAAAATAACAAAGCAGGTCATAGTCATTTCCCTTGTTGTCTTATCGATTGTTGTCGGTGGTGGTGTGGGTTATCTTATCTGGCGTGTTAATCAGGAGCAGCAGTTGAGTGAAGAGGATGCGGCGGCTGCTGAGTGGATTTGCGGAGATGGAACTTGTGAAGAGGGGTGTACTAAGCTTGGTCCTGTTCCCTCGGACGATTGTTGTCCTGATCCTAACGACCCAAACTGTTCAACTACTGCATACAAGTGTGATTGCTCGTCTCCTACGCCTCCTGGTTCTGGGTGTACAATTCCTGATGGGGGAAACTGTTGTTGTGAGAGTTACGATGGGTGTGGTACTGGGTGTCAGTTTGAAGGAGTTTCTTGCGGAGCTGGACAAATTGCAATGTGCCAAGATTTTCAAGGGGAATGTGTAAGTTTTGAACCGGGGCAGGTTTGCTATGACGAGTGTGTTGACGCTCAATCATGCCCGACTGACTGGTCTTGTCCTGACTCTAACCCAATTAAGTCAGGAGGGCCGTATACTGAACCTGGGCAGTGTGAGTTTGGGGAATTGGAAGTTGCTTTAGATGGATGGTGTGAGGCATGTGGTAATCCAATGAGCTGCTTTGGTTGCTGTAGAGCTGATGCCCCCCCACCTTCGAGAAGCTGTGATGACTTAATTGAAAGCAACAGACAGACCGGAGATAACTACTATGAGGCAGATTATGTTGCAACATGGACAGGAGATACACTGGAGCAAACGACATGGGATTTTCACTGTGTAAATCAGGATGGAGCTAATTTAGAAGGGGTACGAATTACGGTTTCAGGAGGCCTATCGTCAACCGGCACTACTGGACCTGAAGGGAATTACTCCACTACAAAGACAGGTTCCAGCAGCAATCGCGCCAGCATAAGATTTGAGTATGACTTTGCTTCTAATCCATCTGTAACGGGGTTTAGCTGTGATATAAAAGCTACACCAAAAATTGATGGGGAGTCAACGCCCAGCTCTGAGTGTGAGTATACAATCAGCCTTGGAACGTCTCCGCCTCCGGTAATTTCAGATTTACCTCTATGTGTCGAATTGAGAATCAACAATACGCCGGGGATTACAACAGAAACAGTAGGAGAATACGATCCAGTTACAGTATCTACGATTGGTTCTTATCCAGATGGAGGTCCCGGCATGATGGAATTGGTTTATACAGTAAACGGGATGGAAGATGAACAGGGAGATATTTGGGCAGAGTATAACGATGCCGGTAATTGTCAGCGTAACTTTGGAGATAATTGTAGTGCAACTTCCGAGCAAGTAACTTTCTACGACCTTGTAACTAATCTAATGAATTTGTCCGGGATAAATATGACCAGGGATCAGATCAATGCTGCCGGGATAATTTTCTTTACCAGAGTATATGATCAAAATTCACAGTACTGGTGCACTTCAAACCCTGCAAATGTGCCTGCGGGCTATGATGACAATGATCTGGGTGTGATGTCAACTGACTGGCAGGAGAAATGTGATGGGGATTCTTGTTTGGCATACTTAGAGTTAGGGGATACTCCGCCATATTGCGGTGACGGAATTTTAGGGAATACTCCTGGTGAACAGTGCGAGGTTGGGATTTCAGTTCCTCCAGCTCAATGTGAGTGGGGAGATTTGTGTAATGAATCAACTGATTGTCAGTGTCCTGTTGTTCCCGGTGAACCATACTGGAGAATTAATAAAGATGCTGAGTCTTATTGTATTGATGACAATACTGATGATCCTGAGGCACGAATAGATTACGCAATTACAGTAACTTACTACCAAAACGACAGTGATGAGCCTGTTGGATACCTTGACCGAGTGGTTGATAGACCTCAAAATGAAGTTGATTATGACTGGCTTGTAGAAGATAGCATAGATCCTAGCTTTGGTGATCCTAGCGAGGAGAATGGGAACCTTGTTGAGATTGAGTGGAATCTTGCGGAGGAGGGTGGCAGTTGGCCGATGTTTAGTGATAATCAAAGTAAGACCTTTAGATATAGCATTATAATTCCGGATGATGAATTTGGGACTTATTACAATATCGCTACAGCCTATCCTAGGGATGATGATGAGATTAGTGATGATGCAAGTGTATTCGCTACTTGCAGAAGAAGAGATGTGCCGGACACTGGACTGTTTGACTCTGTAGCTGCTAAGATTGGATTGGGGCTGTTCCTCGTATTCCTGGGAATTATCTATAAATACTATGACGGAGTTGAAGGTGGCTTGCATAAGTTCTATGAAAACACTCTCTATTGGTTTACTGATGAGGGTCGTTTCCGAAGAATAAGGATCAGATTTGAGAGTGATGTAGAAAAATCTCGGAGAAAGAGGGACAGGAAATGATAACCGGAGATTTCAAATCAGGTATTAATTTAATGTGAGTTACGAAATTCAAAAATCAATTGAGCAAAAAGTCCTA
>WJKH01000057.1 GCA_014729235.1 Candidatus Dojkabacteria bacterium
CTGCGTATTGCTTTGAAGACTATGTTTGCCTTCATTTTGGGGCTGTACTTTCTTCGTGCTGCCATTTTAACTAAACCTTACAAATTATTTATCCAGTATTTTATCTTAACTGGTGGTTTAGTTTAACAAGGACTTGTCATGTGATTTATAGTGGTGGAAAAGGAAAGAAAGTTTACAATAATTCTTGTTTTGGGAATTATGGGTGTTTAGTTGGGTTGTTCCTGTTTGTTAACTAAAATCATAGCAGACTCTCAAATCAGAGAAATCCCTTTCAATAAGTTTTTCCTTTTCTATAAACACATACAAATGTCCACAAGTATCCATATAAAAATCATCTCTATAATCATCAGTTACCTCCCAAAGGAGTATCCACTTCTCAAAATCGGCTTTATTTGAAATTATTTTCCTTCTCACATCTACACCCTGTATTGTGCTTTGATATCCAAACAATCTATCAACATGAATACTCATCCTAACATAGTCCGATTCACCTTCAGTTTCCTTTAAAAGTGCCTTATTTTTTATCTTCTTAAGAGGAGATATTACTTCATTACTGTTTTCAGGAAGAGAAAAGAAAGAAAAGTACTCATGAAGACAAAAATCTACTCGAATTTTTTGTTCGGGAATTTTTTCTATCTCTGTCTTTACTATAGGCATGGTAAAAATTGTCTTATACTCCATTTCCTCAGTATCTGCAAACAACAACAAAACACCTTTTTTTGGCCAATAATCTTGATAAGACGAACCTAACTTCTCATTAACCTCGGTAAAGTTTACTTGCCCAATAAACGGCATCAATTCATTTTTAGTATTGATTGGCCACTCTATATTACTCCTTAACGCAGGTAAACCACCATACTTTGATCTATTCAAGTATTTTGAATTATACTTACTAACATTCAAAGGCTTAACTTTATCAATCAGGATCGCAGGTTTTGAGATCTTATCAAGCTCTTCTTTGTACTTATTGTATATCTCAGCTTTTAATTTTCTTGACTCTTTCTCTTTTTGATACCAATCTTCATGTACATTAGATTTCTTTTCCGAATCAAAGAAAATTGTTGAAATATAACCAAACAAAAAAAACAAGCTAATTGCTCCAAACAAATATATTGATGGATTGGAAGGGTTATTGTTCCAGATATACCAAGTAATTGACCCAGGAATAGCTATATAAACTAAAAATCCGATATTCTGAATCGCTCGTTTTAAAATTCTTTTCATATATCATATTCTATCAAACTTGTGGATGTGTACAAAGTCTCAATCAGTAATTTACTTCCGTTCAAGTCCCACGTACGGCGTATACAGGATTTGAATAATTTTTGAGAAAGTGTGTATGAGAAGTACCTTTGCAGCAAGGTTTTTTATGAATGTGGACACATTCAAGGGTTCAGAGAATCATTTGAACGGTATTTTGTACCACTACAAAAGGCTTTTGGGGATTTGTTTTTGCGATTTACGATATGGGTAGAACGCAGGTCGGTACTTGAACGGATTATCCAAAATATTAATGAATTGAATACCACTTGGAAGTGGTTATTTAACCCTGATGTAACGTTTGAAACATTAAGTTATAATTAAGAAATACTATGATTTATAGCGGTGGAAAAGGGAAGAAAATTTACAATAATTCTGGTTTTGGGAATTATGGATGTTTGGTTGGGATGTTCCTGTTTCCGTTTCAGGTTTTGTGGGTAGCATTAAAAACGATAATTGAAAAGTGCAGGAGAAATTAATAATCTCCTGCACTTTGAACTTATTCTAGTAAGTTCTTGTAAGCATAACCATTATAGTCTGCCACAATTATTCCATCATCAGAATCCAGATAATCTAGTAGCGAATCAGCAACTTCTTTTCTTGTTTTTGATGATTCTACCAACCAGACTGATTCCAGAACCTTACGACTACCTGAAAAGGCTTTCAACGCATCGTATAAATCCTCGTAATCCCTCTGATTTCTAAGGTCATAACTTATGATATATTTCATATAATTATTATTACAAATTAAATAGTTGCAGAATGTTTCAAAACTGGTTATATTATTATTGGAATTTATATAGCAGAACCTCCCAACATTCTACACATGGGAGGTTTTTATTGATTGTCCATATGTTTTTCTGATAAAAATTTAGATAAGGACACAACCCGACTTTTCGTTCCGTGTGGTTGCGTCTCTCATTATGATAACATACCCTTGATGTTCGGTCAACAGTATGATAGAATATACTTATCAATATGAAAACATCGAAGCAACAATACAAAAAAATTGGTTCGAAGATCAAAGAACTTCGAGAAAACAATAATATGTCTCAACAGACTTTAGCTGAGAAACTAGGCTATAAAACTGACACGGCAATATCTTTGATTGAAAATGGTGATAGAAAGTTATCCATTGAAAAATTGATGAAAATTGCAGACATCTTTAGAGTTTCTTTAGCTGTTCTACTTGATCAAGACCCAAAACATGAGGATGTTATTACAGCTTTAAGGGCTGATCAGAATCTTTCTGAGGAGGATAAACGTCAAATCTCTAGCTTTATAGAGTTTATTAAACAAAAAGATAGGAACAATGATAAACGATGATAAGCGAAGCCGTAATCAAATCCGTAAATACTCCGATTCAATTGTAACTTGTTTAGATAGTCAGTCTCCCCCTGTCGTGCTAAAGAAAGTTCTTGAGTATCTTGAGAAAGAGCTACAATTAACAATCCATACTCAATCTCGAAGCTTGTCTGATAATTTGTCGGGAATATATGTCAGAAGCAATGATACCGTTGGAATAATGTATAATTCAAATCATTCAGTTAATAGACAGAGATTTACAGTTGCTCATGAATTTGGACATTTAGTACTGGGGCATGCACATAAAGATCCAGAACATAAAGAGATAGGGGATATTAATAGTGAGGATGACCAAGAAAGAGAAGCTAATATTTTTGCTTCAGAATTATTAATGCCTTTTAAATGGCTAAAGAAAGATATGAAGGATAAAAGTTTTACGACGCTTGAACTTTCACTAAGATACAGGGTTAGCGAATTAGCCTTAGGATGGAGACTGTCTAACAGTAATGCTCTACTTCTTTCATGACTGAGTTACAGAGAAATCACCTTAGCTATTCTTCTATATATCTGTCAAGTCCTGAAAAAACTAAACCGATTTTTTAGATTTTTAAGACACTCCTTTGTAAAACAATCCGGCGTCTCGTAGCCAATACTAGTGTGTAACCTGTCAAAATTATACTTCCTAATCCTCTTTTTTACAAATCGCCTTACCTGCCTAACAGAATCCAACTCAGCAATCTCATGAAACTCTTCATCCTTAAGCCTTCCGAAGAACGATTCCCGACCGGGATTCTCTGTGGGAGTACCTTTCTTTGAAAAAGAAATTCTACAAAATTTAAGTACCGCAGATATATACGCATACGAAGTAAAC
>WJKH01000058.1 GCA_014729235.1 Candidatus Dojkabacteria bacterium
CACGAAGCTGAAATTGAATATGACTTAAAAAGGATAAATGAAATCTCAGAAAAGACCCCAAATATTTGTAAGGTCTCTCCATCAGAACCAAGTGTACACATGGCTGATGTTGATAAAGCTGGCGGAATTACTGCAATTATGGATGAACTGGGGAAAAAAGAGGGATTGCTCAATAAAGATGCCAAGTCCGTTTCAGGTAAGACCATCGGAGAGATAATTGAGGGAAAATCTATCAAAGATGAAAAAATAATTAAACCAATAGACAAAGCATTTTCAAAACGAGGTGGATTAAGGATTTTATTCGGCAACCTGGCAGAGCAGGGCTCAGTTGTTAAAGCTGCAGGAGTCACAGAAAACATGAAATCATTTGAAGGCCCGGCAAGAATTTACGAATCTCAAGATGATGCCATGGCAGGGATAATGGACGGGGAAGTCCAGCCCGGAGAAGTAGTGGTTATCAGATACGAGGGGCCGAAAGGCGGCCCAGGGATGCAAGAGATGCTTTCCCCGACCTCCGCTATTGTAGGCCAGGGTTTAAGTGATAAAGTTGCGTTGATTACTGACGGCAGATTTTCAGGAGGTACCCGAGGAGCCTGCATTGGACATGTCTCGCCCGAAGCAGCTGAAGGAGGATTAATAGGACTTCTCAAGGACGGTGACATTATAAAGATAGATATTGACGCAGGAATTTTGGAAGCAAATCTCGACAAAAAGATCATTGAGATGCGCAAGAAAGAAATGAAAGAATTTAAGCCTACAGTAAAAAGTAAATGGCTCAAAAGGTATTCACGCATGGTTACTAACGCAAGTAAAGGAGCTGTTCTAGAGTAAAAAATAATCTGTAACAACAATATTAATGAATTACGAAAAGCTTTTTGCAGACAGAGCAGAAATAATGAGCGTAAGTGCAATTAGAGAAATCTTAAAGGTTGTGAACCAGCCAGGAATGATTTCATTGGCGGGAGGAATTCCAGCTCCTGAAAGTTTTCCTATGGACATTCTGGAACAGCTTTGCAGTGACGTTATTAAAAAATACGGTGATAAGGCATTTCAATATGATCTAACCGAAGGATTTATCCCATTAAGAGAAGCTTTAGTTGGGTTTGTCGGGAGAAAAGGCATAGAAACAAAAGTTGACAATATAATGATCACAACCGGATCACAAGGCGTTCTCGATAGCATTGGAAAAATACTTTTGAATAAAGGCGACAAGGTTGCAGTGGAGGCCCCCACCTACCTGGGAGCAATACAAGCTTTTAATCCGTACCTTCCGGAATACATAAGCATGGAAACTGATGAAGACGGATTGATTCCGGAATCTCTTGAAGGCACGTTAAAAAACCACAATATTAAAATGGTATACCTGGTGCCTACCTTTCAAAATCCAACCGGACGTACCATTCCGATTGACAGAAGAAAGAGAATCGCTGAAATTATCAAAAAGAATGATGCATTTCTAGTTGAAGATGATCCATACGGCGAACTTAGATATCGAGGAGATAAAGTGGCTCCAATTCAGACCCTGGCGCCTGATAATGTACTTTACACCTCAACTTTATCAAAACTTTTTGCTCCAGGCTTGAGAATAGGGTATTTTATTGCTCCCCCGAAAATTTCATATATGATGGTGATGGCGAAGCAAGGTGTTGATCTGCACACCAGTACCTTTAGTCAGGCTCTGGCCGCAGAATATATCTCAGCCGGTCATATGGACAAGCAAATTCCAAAGATCATATCTGTCTACAAACCACGCCAGGAAGCTATGCTGGAAGCCATTTCTGAAAATTTCCCGAAAGGTTTTAACTGGAGTAAACCCGAAGGCGGAATGTTCATCTGGGCTGAAGGCCCCCAAGGTGCAAATATGGAAGACATTTATTATAAAGCTATAAAAGAGAAAGTCGCCTTTGTTCCAGGAAAATTCTTTTATACGAAAAAAGGCCAGGGACTGGAAACAATGAGATTAAATTATTCAAAGGCTGATGAAAAGACGATTAAAGACGCAATAAAGCGCCTGTCCGAGGTGCTTAAAAGCGAAATTAATAATTAATTAACTTATTCATTATATTATTTTATGGCAAAAATTAAATTTGCAGATCAAGAAGAAACTGTAGTAACACGAGAGGAATTTCCTCTGTCCAAAGCACAGGAAGTGCTGGAAGATGAGACAGTTGCCATTCTTGGTTATGGTGTACAGGGACCGGCTCAGGCTCTCAATATGAGAGACAATGGAATCAATGTAATCATTGGTCAGCGAAAAGAATCCAAATCTTGGGATAAAGCGATTGAAGATGGCTGGGTTGAAGGAGAAACTCTTTTCCCGATTGAGGAAGCAGCTGGGAGAGGCACAATCATTTGTTATTTGCTGTCTGATGCGGGTCAGGTTGCTGTTTGGCCAAAAATTAAGCCCTACTTAACTAAAGGAAAAGCATTATATTTCTCTCACGGTTTCGGTCTTGTCTACAATGACCAAACAGGTATTGTACCCCCGGAAGACATAGATGTAATCCTCGCAGCACCAAAAGGTGCCGGCCGCTCAGTGCGCGAAAATTATCTCAATGGATCAGGAATTAACGCTAGTTTTGCAGTCAATCAGGATGCTACAGGCAGAGCTGAAGAAAGAGTCCTTGCTATTGGAATTGCTCTCGGAGCTGGATATTTATTTGAAACTACTTTTGAAAATGAGGTCTGGAGTGATCTAACCGGTGAGCGTGGGATTTTGCTCGGAGCACTCGTTGGTGTTATGGAAGCACAGTTCAATACCTTGCGTGACAACGGTCATTCACCTTCAGAAGCATTTAATGAGACAGTTGAAGAGCTGACTCAGAGTTTGATTATCTTAATGGGAAAAAATGGTGCTGATTGGATGATTGGAAATTGCAGCACCACAGCTCAGCGAGGTGCTCTTGATTGGATGGACAAGTTTAGAGATCGTGTTAGACCTTTATTTGACGAACTTTATGAGTCAGTAAAGTCAGGAAAAGAAACTAAACGGACTCTTGACGCGAATTCCGATCCTGAATATAGAACTAAGTTGAACAAAGAACTTGAAGAACTAAGTAACCGTGAGATATGGAGAGCTGGAAAAACTGTTCGAGAGCTTCGTCCTGAAAACTGGCAAGAGGAGAAGTAGATCAGAAAAAATTAGGGAAGAGCCAAAAGCCTATCGCTAAGCTGAAAGTGAAATTAGCGATGGATTTGGAAACGGCTCTTCCACTTAGAGAGACTTCAAATCTCAGAATTCTTGACAAATGCTTAGAATATTATATTATTACCACCGTGCAACAAAAACAAATACTGAACAATTCAATTATTATGATTATTGCCTCCACTTAGTAGGGAGTTTTTGTGCATTTTTATGAAATGAATAAGACCTCCCAAATGGGAGGCTTTTTTGTATAGCAGTGATACGATATAAAGATCAGGACTATTTAGAAGTTTAAATTTTTATTAGAAGTTTTATGTACAAGCTCATATCAGCAAAAACAGGAAAACCTGTCGACGAGAAAAATAGCGTTACTACGGACCCGGCAACCGGAAGTCCTCTCAAAGTCGTATACGATTATGAAGATATTAAAAAGCGATTAAATCCATACATGATTGAAACGACACCTATAAGCACGAGAAAATATCTCGATCTTTTCCCGATAAATGACTATGGAAACGTTGTGTCTTTGAAAGAGGGAAATACACCACTTTATGAAAGTGCTCGAATGGCGAAAGATTTGGGTTTAAATGAGCTTTACTTCAAATATGAGGGAGCAAATCCAACTGGTTCATTCAAAGATCGAGGCTCACTCGTTGAGGTCACGAAAGCTATTGAGATGGGGGCAAAAAAAATTATACTTGCTTCCACGGGGAATATGGCAGCATCAGTATCTGCTTTTTCTGCAAAGGCAGGACTTGAGTGCTATATTTTCATACCGGAAGGCACACCACCAGGAAAATTGGCCCAGTCTCTTTCTTTTGGAGCAAAAGTAATCCAAATTCACGGAGATTACAATACTGCTGCGACACTTGCAGAAAAAGTCGCCGAAAAATATGGATTTTTCCTGGCAGGAGATTATGCTTTTAGACATGAAGGCCAGAAAACACAAGGCTACGAAATTATTGAGCAGCTATTATTCAAAGTGCCTGATTACGTTTTAGTCCCAACCGGAAATGGAATTAATATTTCCGCAATATGGACGGGTTTTGTTGAATATAAGCAATTGGGTTTTATTGACCAATTACCTAAAATGATAGCAGTTCAAGCTACAAATGTTGCTCCAATTGCAAAGAGGTACAATCAAAAACTCAAGGAGTTTGAAGTTGTTAAGAATCCTAAAACTGTAGCATCAGCAATTGCAGTAGGGGACCCGCTTTATGGAGAGATGGTACTCGACTTGCTGCGCGACTCAGATGGGATAGCCGTCACAGTGTCTGATGAAGAAACACTGGAGGCACAGCACGAATTAGCCGTCAAAGAGTCAATTTTCACTGAGCCGGGAGGTGCAACTGTCGTTGCAGCACTTAAAAAACTCAAAGAGAGCGGGAAAATTCCGGAAAACAGTAGCTACGTATGTCTTTTAAGTGGCAATGGATTAAAAGACCCAATTTCCCCACTTAAAATACTTGCCGATCCACCAACCATTTATCCGAATTTGCTGGAGGTCGATAAAATTTTGTCGTCTGAGATCTTGAATGTTCGTTCCTACGGTGCAAAGCAAAGGGAAGAAGTCATTTTCACAAAAGCTCCGGTAAATGGCGAACTAAAGAAAGTGTTGAAGAAGAATTTTGATTATGAGGCAGATGAAGAGTACATTGAAGAGATTCGAGCTCAGGTTGCCAAATTTATTGCAAAAGGGAAAAGGGTTAACAGAGCCGATTTACAGTACATAATCGAAAATACAGTTCAGACCCTTATACCTGAGAGTGATAAGGTATTAAAATTACTTGATTTTGAAATAAAAACAGAGTATGGTCAATCACCTCAGGCTTGGGTAAAGGTCTCAGTAAAAGATGAGGAGATTGAAGCTGAGTCACTTGGAACCGGACCGGTCGATGCGGCTATAAATGCCCTGCTGAAGGCTTGTAAAAACGGAAGTACAAAAGAAGTTGAGTTAACGGATTACAATGTGGCAATAAATACAAAAGGTACGGACGCTGCGGTAGACGTTAATATGACCCTTGAATGCAAAAAGCACGGGGAAAAGGTCGTTGGAAAAGGAACTTCCCCGGATATTATTCAGGCTTCAATAGACGCATTTTTGGCAGGATACAATGCGCTTCACAAGGACTAGTCGGGACTGAATTCGGTTAATGAGCAAGTGAGACTAAATAAACGGGTAGTAAATCCGTTTCTTGTCTGCGACGCTCGGAAATAAATTAAAATTATGATTCTTATGAAAACTGTATTCCCAAAAGGAACCAAAGTGGTTGGGCCGTATTCTCCAGCGACAATCAGTGGGAATCTTTTATTTGTATCAGGTCAAATAGGCATGGACAAAAACATGGATCTTATTGATAATGATGTTACTAAACAGGCTCAACAAGCGTTAAAAAATCTGAAAGAGATTTTGGAAGCAGGAGGAAGCGCTGTTAATAAAGTTCTCAAGTGCACAATATACCTAATAGATATTAACGACTATTCTGAAGTTAACACCGTCTACGCTGAATTCTTTGGCGATCATGCTCCTGCTCGCGCAGCGGTTGAAGTTGCAAATCTCCCTAAAAAAGCAAAGATTGAAGTTGAGTGTATTGCAGAAATTTAGGCAAGCCGTAGGTGTTTTTTTAGTTTTACTGATTGATGCCGAAAGTATAAATAATCTTGCTGACAAGACTCAACAACAAAACCACCAGCGCAAAGCCACAAAAATACCCCTCCCCTAAACCCTCTCCACAACCAAATCACCCATCGCATCAGTCCCAACCACCAACTCCTCAGGAGTAGCCGCATCCTTAATATCCGGACCACGATAACCATCCTTCAAAACCTGAGCCACAGCATTATCGATAGCATCAGCCTCATCCTTCATGCCAAAACTCAGAGTCAGCATCATTTGAGCACTTAGAATTGCAGCCAAAGGATTTGCAATGCCCTGACCGGCGATATCCGGGGCTGATCCGTGAATTGGCTCATATAAAGCAATTTCATTGCCCATACTCGCAGACGCCAGCATTCCCATGCTGCCGGCTATTTGAGAAGCTTCATCAGTCAGAATATCTCCAAACATATTTCCAGTAACAACAACATCAAACTGAGTAGGATCCTTGATCAATTGCATTGCTGCATTATCAACGTACATATGGTTGAGCTCGACCTCCGGGTATTCCTCTGCCACTTTAGTGACAGTCTCGCGCCATAATCTTGAGCAGTCCAGCACATTAGCCTTATCAACTGATGTAACTTTCTTGCGACGAAGCATAGCTGCCTCAAAAGCTTTCCTGGCGATTCTTTCAACCTCAGACACTGAGTATTCCATCGTATCGTGGGCTTTATTGTCATCTCGAGCCCTCTCGCCAAAATAAATCCCCCCAACTAATTCACGGAAAAAGACTATATCAGAGCCACTGAGCACTTCAGGCTTAAGTGAAGACGCCCCAAGCAACTCATCATAAAGCTTGATAGGGCGGACGTTTGCAAAAAGCTCAAATGTTTTGCGGATTTTTAGTAGACCCTGCTCAGGTCGAACCTTAAGAGTAGGGTCATTATCATATTTTGGATCACCGACAGCTCCAAACAGAATAGCATCGAACTTGCGACCTTTTTCAATTGTTTCTTCAGGAAGTGGCTCACCCGTAGCCTCGATCGCACAATGCCCCATGAGTGCATTATCAAATTCAAACTCATGTCCGAATTTCTCGGCCACTTTTTTAAGGACTTTTACGGCTTGTGGCACTACTTCTTTTCCTATGCCGTCTCCTTCAATTACTAATATTTTTTTCTTCACCCCCGCTAACCTATAATAATTTAGATATTATTGACCTGGGCCATTATTTGTTGAATCTACTTTCATACTCAACAATCTTATCCTCGTTAGCCATTATAAAAGCCGTATCATCCTGACCCTCCATGATAGTCTGCTTGCGGAAAGGGTCAATCTCAAATTCAATCTCCGAACCGTCAGGCATAACAACATTCTGATTGGCAAGATCGACAGTTATCTCAGCATCTGGATCAGCCTCAATGATAGAGAAGATCCGCTGCAACTCATCAGGAGTCACTTGAACCAGTAGCAATCCGTTTTTTAGAGAGTTTTTCTTAAAAATATCTGCAAACATAGAGGAAATTACAACTCGAATTCCGTATTGTACCAGTCCCCAAACTGCATGCTCACGAGAGCTCCCGCATCCGAAATTATCGCCGGCAACTATTATTTCGCGATTCTTATACTCTTCCTTATTAAAAAGCGAATCCGGATTTTCGTTGCCACTTTCATCATATCTCCAATCCCGGAAGAGATTCTCTCCATAACCGGTTTTACTCACAGAAATCAGAAACCGTGCAGGCATAATTTGGTCAGTATCTACGTTTTTTTGCCTAACCGGAATACACTTTGAGATAAGCTTAACTAGTTTTTCCATTTCATTAAATTATCATTAAAATTAAATATATTTTCTAGGATCAGCAACTCTACCTTCTATTGCGGAAGCAGCTGCAGTAATTGGGCTTGCCAATAGCGTGCGAGATCCTTTACCCTGTCGTCCCTTGAAATTTCGATTACTCGTGCTTACACAGTATTCGCCGGCAGGAATATTGTCTGGATTCATGTTTAGACAGCTACTGCACCCAGCTTCCCTCCATTCAAAGCCAGCCTCAACGAAAATCTTATCAAGACCTTCTTTCTCTGCCATCCTCTTAATCTGTTGAGAGCCGGGAACTACTTTTGCTTTGACATGCGAAGCCACTTTTTTACCTTCAATTACCTTTGCAGCATCACGAATATCTTCTATTCGACCATTTGTACAGCTACCTATAAACACATTTTGAATTTCAATATCTTTAACTTTCTGACCGGGTTTTAAATTCATATACTCAATTGCAGACTCCATCTTTTGCTTATCACCATCATCAGAAAAACCCTCAACTGTAGGAATTTGACCGTCGACTGATACCGACATATCTAGAGAATTCCCGTATGTGACCCATGGAGTAATCGTAGAAGCATCGACTTCAATGGTTTTATCATAAGTTGCATCCGGATCTGATCTCAACTCCTTCCATTCAGCAACGGCTTCTAGCCAATCTTCACCCTTAGGAGCATACTCACGTCCTTTCAAATATTCAAAAGTCACCTCATCCGGGGCGATGATTCCTGAACGAGCCCCAGCCTCAATAGTCATATTACAAATTGTCATACGGCCTGCCATATTAGTGTTTTCGATTGCATCTCCGGTGTATTCGATCACATGCCCAGTCCCCCCACCTGCACCGATTTGATTAATTATATACAAAATCAAGTCCTTTGCAGTCACTCCTTTTTCTAACTTTCCGGTTATATTAATATTCATAGTAGGGGACTTCTTCTGAAAAAGACACTGAGTTGCCAATACTTGTTCCACCTCACTGGTCCCAATCCCAAACGCAAGTGCCCCAAGTGCACCATGAGTTGAAGTATGACTATCTCCAATTACAATTGTTTTCCCAGGCTGTGTAAGCCCCAGCTCAGGACCAATAATATGAACAATCCCTTGTTTTCCGGAGTCCAAACCAAAGTACTTGATCCCGAATTCTTTAGCATTAGCTTCGATTGCTACTACCATCGCTTGAGCTATCGGATCTTTCAGAGGACAGCTCTGATTTATAGTCGAGATTACATGATCCACAGTAGCAAATGTTCTGTCCGGCCTCCGAACTTTAATTCCTCGCTGTCGAAGTCCATCAAATGCCTGAGGAGACGTAACCTCATGAAGTAGATGTAGATCGATGTATATAACCGGGGGAGCACCTTCTTCCTGAAAAACAACGTGTTTATCCCAGATTTTCTCGTAAATATTTTTTGCCATAAAGTTAATGATTAAAAATTAATTATTTCTTGCTAAACTTATTCATAATAACAGCTAAGTCGGCATCGTCAACTTCTTTTTTACTGTCTGCTACTTTCAAGAATTCATTATATATCGGGTATATATCATTTTTGTCATTTACAACATCAAATCCCAGGTTAGTCAAACGATGAATCAATGCAGCACGTCCGGAACGAGCGGTCAATACGATCTGCGAAGAATCCACGCCAACTTCTTTAGGATCTATAATTTCGTAATTCTGGCGACTCTTTAAGACCCCATCTTGATGAATTCCCGATGAATGAGCGAAAGCATTGGCTCCAACTATCGCTTTGTTTGGCTGCACAGGAATGCCCATAGTTTCAGCAACCAAACGACTTGTGCGGTTAATTAATTTTGTATTGATATCAATGTCCATATCGATATTTCTCCGGGTTTTAAGAGCCATCACAACCTCTTCCAGAGATGTATTTCCAGCCCGCTCCCCAATCCCGTTCATGGTAACCTCAACCTGTCTTGCACCATTCTCAACTCCCGCTAATGTATTTGCAGTTGCCAAACCTAAATCATTGTGGCAATGAGTACTTATCACGACATTTTCAATGCCCTTTACATTATCTTTTAAATAAGCAATCTTGGCGCCAAACTCGTCAGGGAAGCAGTATCCTGTAGTATCAGGAATGTTTACAACCGTAGCGCCGACCTTAATCACCGCCTCGATCATTTTTGCTAGAAATTCATTGTCAGCACGTCCGGCATCTTCCGCATAAAACTCGACATCATCTACAAAAGTTTTCGCATACTTGACTGCATCAACAGCCTTTTCCAATACTTCTTCCCGCGTAGATTTAAATTTGTGCTTGATATGCACATCAGAAGATCCAATTCCAGTATGAATCCTTGGATGTTTGGCAGGCTTTATGGCTTCTGCAGCTACTTCTATATCTTTTTTCACTGCTCGTGTCAGCCCACAGACAACACAATTCTTTATCTCCTTCGCAACTTGCTGAACAGATTCAAAGTCCCCGGGACTGGAGATTGGAAATCCCGCTTCAATAATGTCAACCCCAAGAGCTTCAAGCTGTTTAGCCAGCTTAATCTTTTCATTTGTATTGAGTTTGGCTCCGGGAACTTGTTCACCATCTCTCAAAGTTGTATCAAAAACATAGAGCTTATTTTGATCCCACATTACTTTTCGGCCTAATAATTTAGCTTGACTTCCAGATTTTCTGATCTTAAAGGCAACAATATAAAAAATCCTCCCTTTCGGGAGGTCTCAATCTATTATAAAATAACTACAGAAACGTCCTCCCGCTAGGTTTTGGGATTAAGGAGGAGTCCTGTGTTGTTACTTGTTGTCTTCTTCATTTCAAAGGCTAGTCTACTGGATTTGATTAATTTTGTCAAATTTGAAATGGTCAAAGTGTTAATCTCCAATCCTATCCAGTTTATAGTACGTTAACACAAGCTGCGTTACGAAATATTCCTGCATGAAAAGCCGACTAGGATTTATTCCAATAGAATTGGGTCACTCTTCCGCACCCGCTGGCATAGCTTAAACCTGCCGGCTGAGCGCGCTTTTCAACTGAGGGCTTCTTTCTTAATTCAAAAGTTAATACTCTCTTGATTTTTGAATTTCGTAACCACATTAAATTAATAAGGTCAATTCATACAAAACATAGCCCCTGGCCTTTGAGGATGTACAACATCCCTAACTTGCGGTCTATAACCATCCAGCACATTAAATAAATCTAAGAACCAATCCCTAAAACTACCATGACCCACATTGGGAAACCCATCTACCTTGACGCCTTTTAACAGACAAAACTCCATTGCAATCTCTTCGAAACATTGATGGAAGAAATCGTATTCAAGAAGACCTTTTTCGATATATTGGCACCCAACAGTGAGGAACTCAAGAAGCGAAGCCTTGAGTTTGTCCCTGCGAGGGCTATTAATAAGTTGCGCTCTCGCTTGAAGAGCAAACCTCCCCAAGTCAGAGAAATTCCGATAGGTATCATACGCATATATTATAAATCCTACAAATTTTTCAGGATCCCCAAGGATATCGATATGATCTTTACACTGAGATACCAATTCTGGATCAAATGCAACTTCCGGCCTACCATGCTGTTCTCTTAATTTCGATAAGGCAAAAGCAACTGTAGCTACAGCACTCGTTACATCAGCCTCGAATAAGGGATCAGACTCGCTAAATATATTTATGGAACCAGGCCTTTGTGAAATTTCATCAACTTCTCGATAATACCTCGTCATAATGTTGTAATTATATCACAACTTCATCCAGCATTCCAGACAAATTCAGTCTTTATACGGCAAACCATAGCAGAGAGCAACACAATTACCTGCGCTTGAAAAACATCATAATTACAAGCAATATTGCAACAGACGCAACAACAATCAAACTCCCGAAGGCATGAACGGGGATTACCGATACCAACAACAACGCCAATAGAACACTAAAAACATTATGCAATACAGAAAAGAGCAGAATCTGCTTAAAATTCTTTGCTAAAAATCTGGCACTCACCACCGAAATAACGAATAGTGATGTTACGAGCACAACTCCAACAGTTTTTATGCACAAAACAATAACAATTGACAGAAGCACCCGATAGGAAGTTTCATAAACAGCTACGCAAATGCCATTTAGGTCAGCAAATTCAGCATCAAAAGTAATTAATACAATTTCACGGTAAAATCTAATTAATAAAACTGCTACAACAGCAAGAATCCCGAGAAGCAACGCTACATCACTCCAAATAACAGCGTGCAAATCTCCAAACATAAAAGTCTCGAGTTCATGATGCTCAATACTACCAACATTCATCAAGATCAAACCTAAAGCAAACATAAAAGGATAAACGATTCCAATCGCTGCATCAGGTTTTACATCGGCCCTGGATTTCAAAAAACTTAACGTCAGTGCCATTATTACTGCAACTAAAATTGCAAGCAGCACTGGCTGCTCAAAGAAAATCAGGCCAATTGCCACTCCGAGAAGTGATCCATGGGCAATACCATCCGAGATAAAAGATTCATTTTTCAACACCACAAACACACCGAGAATACCGCATATAAGGGCAATTAGCACCGCTGCAGCTACTGCCGACAAAGGCAAATGTTCAACTATATCAATCATGTTTTCTCCTCCATTACAGTTTTATTATCAAAACGGAACTTTCGAATCTTTAGATCCTCAAACTCATCTTTGTTATTAGCTGTATTTTTTGTTAGTTTGTCAATCAGGCTGTTATCGTGCTCAACAATAACAATTGTCATACCTTTCTCAAGATTGAGCTTTACGATCAAATTTTCAAGCCTCTTCCTGGTTTCGTAGTCCAAATTATTAAATGGTTCATCCAAAAGCAAAAGGTCAGGATCATTGACAAGACTGCGTGCTATCAAAACTCGCTGAAACTGACCACCTGACAGCTGAGATACTGATTTATCAATTAAGCTTTCCGAATCAAGGTATTTTAAATGCCCAACGGCTGATACCGAGCATTTTGCATGCTTTCTGCAGCTTAATTGCATAATTTCGCTGACTGTTATCGGGAAATCTCTGTCAACTCTTGAATACTGGGGAACATATCCGACTCTTTCGCTTATAATTTCATCGTTTCGAGGCTGGCCAAAGAGTTCGATTGATCCGTGATAATTTTCATGCATCCCTAATATGGTTTGTACCAAAGTTGATTTCCCGGAGCCGTTTTTTCCCAGGAAGAATGCGATTTCCCCTGAATTTATATCTAGATTTACCCGCTCTAGAACTTCTCGCGTTGAGTATTTTATTGATACATTTTGTACGTCGACGATTGTCATAAGTGGTCATTATATCAAACC
Organism: Candidatus Dojkabacteria bacterium; assembly: GCA_014729235.1. Classification (GTDB taxonomy): domain Bacteria; phylum Patescibacteriota; class Dojkabacteria; order SC72; family WJKH01; genus WJKH01. The sequence continues at coordinate 12,853 of WJKH01000058.1, forward strand.
GGTCTCAGATTTTGAAAGCTTGCACCACTAGCCATTGCAACGCATCACGAATCATCTGTCTTGTTCTTTAATTTGAATTACGAAACAAGACTGCAATTGAAAAGCGCGCTCAGCCGAGAGGTTTAAGCTATGCCAAGGGTGGGGAAAAATGACCCAATCCTATTGCAATGAATCCTTGTCGCCTTTTCTTGCAGGATTATTTTGTAACACACCTTGTATTGACAGTATTAATTTGCTGAAAACGTCTGTGCCTCAGGCATTTCAGAATGTGCAACAGGTTCTGATAAGTCCGCATTTGGCGAAAAGATTGTATCATATCTCATTTCATCTTGAATTTGATCGAGAAGAGCACGCCTATAAACCCTTACATCAGAATTCATTTGCCGCTCATCGAATTCAAGTATCTCAACAACTGTATCAAAGTAAGTCAAGATTAACTCCGCGTTCGCAAAGTTCGCTTGCAGACTTTCAGAAAGATATTGACTAAATTCGTTTAGTGCTATGAGAAAATCTATCTGTTCTATGTCTTCAACATTTTTTACGCTATCCAGATTTAAACTTCGTGCTTCAAACGCCAGCTTAATTAAAACTTCTCCTACAGAATCGATAGAAACCACAAGAAAATTGCAAAAACTCTTTTCACCGTTCATTAAACTTTGAAAATCTCGAAATACGTTCTCATCAGAAAATCTGCCGGTCTTCTGATCAACTTTACCAGCAAAATACAGTGCATATATAATATCTCTTGCACAAGTATCTCGCTGACCTGGAGTTTCTTCAATTGGAAAGGGAAATCTTTCATGTAACATACTGTTATTATACCATGTCAACACTTACATGGGTAGCATTTTTCACTTTCATATTATTAATTAACCCATTAAGACAAGAATAAGAGTCTAATGCGATTCATTACACACCAATTATCAGACATGGTATACTTAAACCTGAGCAACAAATTATTTAAAAAAGTAAGAATATGAAAGCAAAAATCTCACTAGCAAAAAGCCCAACTCACAAAGAAGGAGTGACCAAAACACTTGATGGAGTTAGAGAACAGTTGGAGACAAAACTATCTGAAATTGACGAATTAACAATTAAAATTAACTTTGTTAAAGTAGAACCAGAATTAGCAACTACACCGTTTGAAGCCGTAAAACACTTCATAGAGTACATTAGGCCTTTCTACAAAAAGGAAATTATAATCGCAGAACAGGCATCATTTGGATCCACATCAAACGGTTTCAAGAAATACGGATTTACCGAGCTGGCAGAATCAGACCCCGAAATCAGACTCTTGAATTTGGGCAAAGACAAGGGATTAAAAAAGGAAATTAAATATAACGGCGGATCACTTAATTTATCAATAAGCAAAACCATGGTTGAAACCCCTTTCCTCGTCTCAATTACCCGTCCCAAAACACATAACACCGTTGTAGTCACTCTAGGCGTCAAAAATGTCTTGGTTGGAGCAATTCAGGGAGCATTTGTTCAGCGCAAAAAAATTCATCAGGACATGGCTATCCATGAGATTATGACAACAATTGCAGAATTCTCTTATCCAGATTTTGTGCTATTAGACGGCACAGAGGGAATGGAGGGAAACGGCCCTACAAAAGGCAGCCCCAAAAAAGCAGGCTGGTCAATCGCTTCATTTGACGCTCTTGCAGCAGATACTTTAGCCGCTAACTTGATGGGTTTTAAACTTGACGATATTGGCTACTTTAATATGCTGAAAGATAAAGGGTTTGGAAAAACGTATCCTGTTGATGAAATTGAAATAACGGGGGAGACACCTCAAAATTTGATTTCACCGTTTAAACCTCATGACACTTTTGAGGAGCAAAAGAATTGGAAACAGTAGGACAGAACGCTAAAAATTGTTATTTATTATTAACATACGACCCATGTAGTACCCATGGAAATGTTATCAAGGCATCTCACAGAGGATCGTAAAATTGAGAATCCCTGGGTAAGCCGCACTCATAAAACCCTGTAACATAAAGGCAAGGTCATCTTCATTAAATCCTCACCTTTGCTTCACACCCCCTTAACCGGGCAAATGTTATGGTTGTGCGTACATAGTATACATAACTTCTAAAAGTTATGTCACTGTATACTTACAGAATAATTTGTCAATAATAATACTATGCTGAAAAAAGTATGCGTTCACGCCCTTAACAAGATTAAGAAGCTGGAGAGACGAATTAAGTCAATTGACGAGGATATCGAGTATTTGAAAGATGAAAATCTAAGCCTAACTCAAATTACCGAACTTGAGAATTATCGGGATCAGTTGAGTGAAGAGATGGGGCAGCTGCAGAGGATTTATGACAGCTACTGCAAACAGAAAACCTCAAAACAGTATGAGTTGGTATTCAGAGGAAAAAAAGTTGAAGTAGCACTGGTTCCTGAATTATTAGCCGATCCGCTTAATAATTTTATCTCCAAAGTCTCTCCACTCGGTCAAAAACTTGAGGATGTAAATGAAGGTGATGTTTTAACGGTACAAACAAGCAGAGACAGGATAAGGTACAAAGTAAGCAAAATTACAACTTATCTATCAAACTGAGTAATTAACTCCGCTAGATGAAGTTGCAACGAGGGCAGCTCCTTCAGAATATTTTGCGAAAGCTCTAGTATATCCCCATCAATACTATCTCTAAGGGCTTTCGCAATTTCTTCCCCATAATCGGGATTCTCGCCAAGTTTTATATAACCGGAAATTCCTTTTAGATCATGCAAATACTTCCTGAGTTCAACAATCCGACGCTTCTCAACCAGTTTAGGAATATTCCTTTCATAGGCTTCCAGTTTAGTGCGCAAGCTTTTCAGGACTTGAACGAGTCCTTCAGGGTTGTTTTGGAAAACTTTCTTTAATTCCTCAATCGCTATATGGGCATCTTTCATAGCTCGCAAATGCAATCCATAATCATCTTAATCACAAAGGTTCACTTGGTTTTACGGCCCTATAATCGGTCGGCAACCAAAAACAACCCGATATTACGACTCAAATCAGACAGCCTTATATCCAATCTCACGGACAGCCTCAATAAATAGAGCCGATTTGGCCTCTTCCAGTTTATCTCGAAGATTCTTGATATGTACATCAACAGTATTGGAAAAAACATTCTCTCCGCTGGAATCCCAAACTTTATCCAATATTTCAGCCCGCGAGATGACGCTTTCGAATTTCTCGAGTAAAAGAAATAGAATTCTAAATTCAATTGGCGTTAGGTGAACTTCTACATCACCAACTCTGGCAATTTGCTTATCAGCACTGATAAAGATATCCTTTACCGACAATTCGCGCTTACGGGATAGAGCAGAGCGTCTGGAAAGAGCCTTTACCCTGGCCGTAAGCTCCTCAAGATTAAATGGCTTGCCAAGATAATCGTCAGCACCAAGTTCCAGACCCTTGACCTTGTCTTCTACATGATCACGTGAAGACAGAAGCATTATTGGAACATCAATTTCACTTTCACGCAGTTTTTCGCAAATAGTTAAGCCATCAATAACCGGCAGTAAAACATCTATTATTATTACGTCATAATTTGATGACTCAATCTTGGCTAATTCCAGCCCCTTTTGGCCGTCCAGTGCAATATCCACTGCAAAACCAGCAGATTTTAGAGACTGTTCTACTAATTTTGTAATTGTTTTATCATCATCGATTACTAAAGCTCGCATTACATAATTATATCATTTTCTCCCGTATTAACAAGTATTTATGAGATCACAGCAGACTATAAGTTGGTATATTTTCACAACAAAACTGACGCATTGCGGTATGATATAATTCACTCAATTGAAAGATGTAAAAATCATTCGAGGACAATAAGTTTCACTATTAGCGCAACATGAAAAACGAAGAATTCACAATAGAAATCAGCTCAGATCTTAAAGTAAAGGCAGATGTGGCAGGAAATATCGGCACCGGAAAAGTCATTCTGCTTGTTCATGGATTTGGAGTGACAAAAGAATCATACGGATTTTTTGATGACATCCAGAATAGGCTTCAGAACAAAGCTCTTGTAGTCAGATTCAATTTTAACAAGATTGATAAACACGGGAATACTACAATTTCAACTTTTAAACAGCAAAAACTGATTCTTGAAACAGTAATCAGCTACGTACAGCAGGAATATTCGCCAAATGAGATTAAGATTATTGCACACTCTCTTGGAGGAATAATTGTAGGGCTAACTCAGCCTGACGACATCGACGAGATAGTGCTGGTAGCTCCAACACCAACTGCCCCGTACAAAAGGCTTCAAGAATATTTTGGGAGAAGAGAGGACTCGATTATTGATGAAAATGGAATAAGCAAACTCAAAAGATCTAATGGAAGTTGGACTTATGTTGGACCGCTTTTTTGGCAGGAGGCTAAAAAGCTTAATCCGATCGAGGCCTACCGGAAACTTAACGAAAAAACTAATTTAACAATCATTCATGCGCTTGATGATCAAGTGATTCCCACAAAAGAGTATAAAAGAATGGAAGGATCAAGCGACTTTAGAATTATTCACCTGCCAGGTAACCATATGTTTGAAAATGAAGCCAGAAAAGAATTTCTGTTTACACTTGAGCGGATATTGTCTAATAATGGCGGCGTTGTTGTAAACAATACTACAGCCGGATGCATTGTCTTCTACAAGGAAAAGGAAAACGATCCGGAAGTTTTAGTGCAATTTCGTGAAATTGATGGAGAATCAGGATATTCTTTTCCAAAAGGTAAAGTTCAGGAAAACGAGAGCCTGAAGGATGCGGCCATCCGCGAGACCAGAGAAGAAACCGGCGTACAAAACCTAAAAATTAATAAAGAGATTGGAACTACAGATTATAACTTTACTGCCGATGGGATTAAAATGCATACGACTGTACATTGGTTTCTGGCTTTTACTGACACAAAAGAGCTGAGTGATATGAATTTATCTGAAAGAGAGCGGTCACGGAATTATAGTGTCAAATGGTATCATGTCAATGCAGTTAGGGATTTGCTTTCTCATGGAGATGAGGTCAAAATCTTTGAATTGGCTCTGGAACTTGCGAAAGAGGACAATTGACCAACACTGAGCAAAAATAAATCCAGCCATACAACTTTACTTACTGCCAGACAATTAAATTAAAGAAAGTGAGTTACGAAATTCAAAGATCAAGAGAGCAAAAGGTCCTTGTCACCTTTCATACAGGATTATTTCTTAATTTAAATTAAATTATGAAAGCAAAAATGAAAAAATTTCCCAGCAAAATCGCTCAAAAAATACTCAAGCAGTATAAACCCATCTGGGCACAAAAGTACCTCATAGGCCTGGCGGATTGGGACCTTAACACTTATATGCCTGAAGGCGGAGCAAAAGCACGCGGCGAAGCAGTCGGGCAAGCAGAAAGCATAATTCAGCAAAAGTACCTGCAACCCGAACTCCAGAAAGATTTGGATAGACTTCAAAACCTAGAAAACAAGACAATTTATGAAAAAGCTCTCGTACGAGTAATGAAAAGAGAAATTGAACACTACAAAAAGCTGCCGCCCGAATTTGTGGCAGAATTCAACCGCACAGCCAGCGAAGGACAAATTGCATGGAGAAATGCCAAAAAGAACAGTGACTTTTCAATTTTTCGGGATCATCTGGCAAAATTAATCAAGCTTACACTTGAAAAAGCCGAATACCTTGGTTACAAAAACCACCCTTATGATCCACTAATAGATGAGTTTGAAGAAGGCTGGACAGTAAAAGATTTGGATAAGTATTTTGAATCAATCCGAACTCCTTTAAAAGAGCTCATTAAAACAATTACCTCGAAAAAGGATTATAAACCGGAGCACAAACTTGAGAAGGCAAAGTATGATCTGGAAAAGATGAAACGGCTAAATCATAAGATTCTTGAATTTTTGAAATTTAATAAAAACTATTCAAGGCTTGACACAGCACCTCATCCATTTACCTCCGAAATGACCACAACCGACACGCGCATCACTACCAGATACTCGGAAGCCGATTTTCGAGCCCCCTGGACCGCTACAGTTCACGAATTCGGGCATATGATATACGAGGTCCAGGGAGACCCTGAACTCGAATACACGCCGCTGGGGGAGGGAACTACACTTGGTGTCCATGAGTCGCAGTCAAGGTTTTATGAAAACTTTATTGGACGATCCAAGCCACTAATAGAGAAATTTTTGCCTGATATTCAAAAACTGGGAAAACAACTTCAAAATGCAACGACTGATGATGTATTTGATTACTTTAATATGGTTAGACCTAGTCTAATTCGAGTAGAGGCGGATGAAGTTACTTATCATATGCACATTTTAATTCGGTATGATCTCGAGAAAGCACTTTTGGAGAGAAAATTGAAAGTTGACGATCTCCCCGAAGCCTGGAACTCAAAATATGAAGAGTCTCTCGGAATAACACCGCCAAATGACGCTCGAGGTGTGCTCCAGGATATTCATTGGAGTATGGGAGTTTTTGGCTATTTTCCAACATATTCAATTGGAACTACCCTAAGCGCACAGTGGAAACACTTTCTGGAAAAAGATATTGGTTCAATCAACGATTTAGTTTCTAATAACGGTATTTCTCAAATTCACGATTGGCTGAAAAAAAATGTTCACATTCATGGAAAGACTTATGACCTCAACAATCTAGTGAAGTTCTCTACAGGGAGTGACTTCTCTTCAAAATTCTTACTCAACTATTTACAGAAAAAGTATGCCTGATAGATTAGAATTCCCGGCCACAATAAAGGACAGTTTCTACCGACCAAGTTGAAACCACAGCCAATAACTTGAATTTATTGACCACCGCTTCTCATAACAGCTACAACAGGCGGACTTTGCAATTCCAGTTCCTTTTTTAGCCTGAGGGTCGGATTATTTACTGTAATCTCATATACTTTTTTTATTACATCCTTCCTGCTATCTTTTACTTTCTTCAATTTCATTCCCTTCTCAATCGCCTCTTCAATACCGATATCCGACAAATTTGAACATAAGTATCGCCATGCCATATCAATTTCCGCATTTATCCCTGTTAATTTATAAGCTTTGTATTCATCCTCATCTAAAATAATAATAGGCGGAGGCTGGTACATTTCAATTGCCTTACCACAAGTAAAGTATCCTTTATGGTAGTACAAATCCTTCACGTCCGTCTAGACTGGATACCGGATCGTTCTTCTAATTTATTGCTATCATCTCTGTCTTGTTACAACAGTAAACTTTGGTAACAATTTTATAAGATCCAGTGTCCAGGGCATCAAACATTGGAATTTTGTTATTCAGTCAACTTCGACAAAACAAGATTGAACGCCCCTGAAAACCTTCAAGTAAACGTTATTCAGCGAGTAAAGAGGATTGTCACTTTTGAGAGACAATCAGGTCAATTGCTTTCACTTCAACTAAAGCCTCAGTTATCTTCTTCAGAGCCTCAGCCATATCACGCTGGTACTGGCTCTGCGAAATACCCATCTTTGCAGCAGCCTCGCGCTGGTCGAGCTTCTCCAGATAGCGGAGGCGCAGGACTTCCAACTCCTCAGATGAGATCTTGACCTCTTCCAAATCCTTAAGTTTCACGCCTCTAGGCTTGTAATACGAGTCTTTAAAATTGTAATTGACTCTGCGTCTAAATCTTCGTGGCATACGTAAATCATACCATATTTGATTACCAAACGAGCGAGTTGTAGAAGTCCATAACATATGGACCTACAATACCGGACAGATGCGAGAAATACATCGCAAGTTATTGCTGAGGATAGCGAACAAAGTAAATCTCAAAAAAGTTTACTTTAGAGTGACGCAGGCAACAAACGGGTTTATAGGTCAAACGAGCAAGCATCCAACCAAAATTTGTTTTGGATTGGATCGAGCGAGAGCAGATCGCACTGGTAGGTGCTACCACGCAGCTTGCTGCAGAAAAAGAGTCTAGAGCTTGCCCAGGGGTTCAATACCCGTTTATCCAGGCAAATAGTGCCGGAATTTCTCGCTTGATTAAGCAGGCGAGAACACCCATCGCCTGTTGGCATTGAATCAAATTAATTGTGTAAACTTCTGATCCATTATTTACAAAACTGTCCACGCATTGAAGTCCCGCATTTTTGACATTTTGAGTCAGAGCAGGGGACACCTCTTTTATGATCGACCGTGTGTCCGCACTTCGGACAAACACACTCAGATGAACCTCCAAGTCCCTGACGCTTACCTCCGCGGCCTTGACCGCTTGAACCACGGGAATTACCTCGACCTCTTCCTGTTCTTGGTCCCTTTCCCCCTGGCCCCGTTCCGTCTAAATTTGGCATAATTTAAAAACTAAAAATTTAACTATGGGTCAATGCCCACACCAACAGTGTAGCACTTTTAGCACGACGGGTCAATACCCACTACGCAAAGCTGCACGAAATCAATGCCAGGATTGAAAACTCTTCATTTTAACAGAGGATCATTAGCTTTCGATAAAACAAGTAGTCTCAATTAACTATTAATAGCAGCGTGCTTCTTTCTGAAATTAATTATCTCATCAGGTGAGACAGGGATTGACGCTAAATTGGTGGAAGTATGAATAGAATACGGAGAACGAATATTCCCGTGTTTATGCAAAATCTTTGTATCAAATACAACAGTAGGGAGCGAGTTATGATTAGTATTAGAACTTTCAAACTTACTCCTCTCACCATTAGCGGCAAGAAAATCTTGTTGATCTGCCGCACTAAAATCAATATTAATCCCTGAATTCATTCTTTTATAGACTTTTTTAGCCAATTCAAACGCATACTCACGGCCAATTTGATAACACTTGGATTCAGACATCTCATCTTCCCACTCGAAAATAATGTGAAAACCATCTTTCCCGCAAAATTTAAGCATGAAATCGCCCCTGTCCTCACCCAAGACCTTTGCCGTCTCATAAGCAATTTTCTTAATCAATTCAAAATCACCCGCCTTATCGTCAATATCCAACACAAACCAGCCTTTATTGGTAACGTTAGAGTAAATATATGGATGGAAGGAGTAAACATATTGCTCAGCCTTATCGATTATATCTTCAAGACTTGATATTGTGATAGGCTCTTTATCAGAACCTGGCTCATAACGCCGATAAACGGCTTTTCCATCGAAAACATGCTCCAGTGTCACACTGCGATCCTTCAAATATGGAAGGGCCTTTTCCCCATTTTCCCTCCAATAATTTATCAGCTTAGGCTTCTTTAGCTTCACTATATTAGTTTCGGAAATATATTATCATCTGCTGATCCTCATCTTTAGTAAATATTGGAAAAGCTCTACCAGCATCATATAAATTATAGCCCTTAATATCCGCAACTTTGAAAAAGTAATATCTTTCGGGCTCAAGAGAGTTAAAGCTGAACATACCGTCTGAATCAGTTGCAACCGAAGTAACATACTTAGCATTGGCTTTCACATCCCCAAATTTGTAACTGTAGAGATTGACTTTATGATTCTGAATCGGGAAATATCCATCCTTAACTGCTCGACCGGAAATCGATCCCTTCGGCATATCTACATTTTCGGGTTTTATAGGAATTAGTGCTGAGAAAGAATTTCCATCAGGGACACCAGCGGAAATACCATATTTCTCAAAATCATCAGCTGCCAGAGAAATAGTCCGTTTATCAACCTTACCTTTATATTCTGTATTTACAGTATACTGACCGGGCTCAAGACCACGCACAACGAGATTTCCGGCTGTTTCAGTAAATGCTGTTTTAACGTGATTCTTATTTGAATCGTAAATTTTGACCTCGGCATCCGAAATCGTCACCCTATCAAGAGCATAGTCACTTGACCTGTCAGAAAATGCTGTAACTACAAGAGTAGCAGTCCCGGGCTTTGAATAATAATTCTTTACATTTTTAAATTCCACTTCTTTTGTCTCCGCTGATCCCTCAATTGAAAACACAAATTTAACAATTTTTTCAGAATAATGGCTGAATATCTCCTCAAACTCAGATTTACCGGCAAGCGTGACATAATCAGCAAACCCATTTAAACCTGTTGCAGATACATAATCGTAGTATGTATACTCAGCATCTACCGTCCCATCAGCATAATCATCAACTTGGCATTTTACCTCAACACTCTTTCCAAAACCATCTTCAGACTGCGTGTCTTCTGTACCTATGTCATAATTAATTTCCAACGATGATTTAGGATCCAGCTGATCTGATTCAGTAATTCGTTTTCCTATCTGATATATCCTGATATTCCCCAATCCCAGCTCAACATCATCCGAAGTGCTATGGGAATCTGATTGACTTTGATTCCCTTTTTCAGACTCAATTCCTGCAAGAGGAGGGAGAGCATCGGCAGTATTTTGAGAACTTTTGGATTCGGTCTCCTCGATATCTTCGGCATCTGAAGATGACTCGGAGTCTCCGGTAGAAGATTCTGAACCTGCGTCGGATTCAGACTGTACATTATTGACAGATGCAGCCTCTTCTTCTACTATTTTCTGATAATCGACATATTTACCTTCTTCCAAATCTTTCTCTAGTTTCTGTCTGGCAACCTGTCCTGAAATCGAATCTACTTGCTCAGGCGTAGATGGGTTTATTCCTTTCTTCTGAAAAGGATCCGATTGAAAGACCCAGTAAAAAGCCAGTCCACTGAGCAAAAAACACACAGCAGCCAAGGATGCAAAAACGATTCTTTTCGTACTTTTCTTCATTTTTTTGTTTTTCATAAATTTAATCTTTAAACTAATGTGAGTTAATATACTATACGCCAAAGTTCCCCAAAAGTAACATTGATTTAATTTGCAAGAAGCTGATATACTGACATATTCACATCAACAAAATCGGAACATGAAGCATTCAGACCCCGAAAAAAAAGAGATCCTGACTAAAACCCTTGCTCTTTCAGGAACCATTATCGCCTTTGCATTTTTTTTGTTTTTCTCTTACCTTCAACAAGCCCAGACCAATAATCCGGGCACTCCGTATAACAAGATTGATCCTGCACTTCACGGCTACATGGCAAAAAATCCTCCTTACCCGTTTGAAAAAAAATACACCTTGCCTGTAATTTCAATTACAACAGATGAAAAAAACCTGTGGGACCCTGAAATTGGAATATATGTCGAAGGGAATGACGATAACTTTAGACAAAAGGGTATGGAGTGGGAGCGGCCGGCAACTCTTCAGTACTACGATGCAACCCAAAAATTTCAATTCGAAATACCTTTTGGATTGAGAATGCATGGCGGAGCAACAAGGAAACACCCACAGAAATCGTTTAAAGTTATAACCCGCCGTGAGTACGGACCAAGATACATTAACTATCCATTTTTTCCCGATCACAGATACACGAAATTTGACAGAATAATTTTAAGAAACTCAGGAAACGATTGGCGCTCTACAATGATCAGAGATGTGCTGATGCACAACTTAATGGCTCCATTTTTTGACAGCCTGGCTGGCACCCCAAGCGTTGTCTACCTCAATGGCGAGTACTGGGGAATTTACAATATTCGCGAAGAATTTGATGAACGCTACTTCAAAGAGACTTATGGTGCTAAAAAAACAAGAGTGGTAGTAATCGAGCCCAATCGTGATTATGATGGCTACCCTGATGTCGATATTGGAAGAGAAGGAGACGAACTGCATTATGTTGAGATGCGTGACTTTATTCTGCAAAATGACATGACAGATCCCGATAATTACGCCTACATACAAACCAAAATGGATACTGATAACTACATTGACTATCTACTTATCGGTATTTTCCTGCACAAGACCGACTGGCTTGACCATAACTTTGCAATTTGGCGCTACAGAACTGAAGAGTATGATCCTAGTGCACCAGAGGCTCTGGACGGGAGATGGAGATGGCTTCATTTTGACATGGACTCGTGCATGACTGAAAGAAAAACTCCACCAGTCTTAGGAAATGATCGGCTTTATGACATGATCAAACCAGACCAGAAAAAGCCTTGGATCGCTGCTCTTTACCAGGCTTTACTTAAAAACGAGGACTTTAAGACTGACTTTATTAATCGCTACGCTGATCTTGTAAATACTAGATTCCGAAAAGAAGTTATCCTTGCCCAAATTGAAGACGCAGCGGATCAAATAAAACCTGAGCTGCCAAACCATATCGCCCGTTGGAAAGGAACACTGGACAAAGGCGGCAAACCTCCGTTCAGCTCTGTGGAGATGTGGGAAGAAAACCTAGACGTTCTAAGAAAGTTCGCTAATGTGCGAGCAGACTATACGCGTCAACACTTTATTAACAACTTCAATTTACCCGGTCTTACCGAATTAAATCTCAACACATCGCCCGGGGATGGTGGCAGTATAAGGGTAAATTCAGTTTACTATTCAAGTTTCAGATACAAGCCAATTTATTTTCAAGGCGTACCTATTGAGATTGAAGCTATTCCTGATGACGGCTTCCGTTTTGTAGGCTGGGAAGGTGATCTGCCGCCCGAATTATCTAATCAAAGGTCCGTTACTGTTACTTTTGACGAAGATGTTTTCTATCTTTCTGCCGTTTTTGAAGAAGTTTCAGAAGAATAGTAGTTTTTCCTGGATGATCAGCAAAAACACTCCGCTGAAATTTAGCTGTTCCAAGTGGATTCGATTTTCAAGTTTCGCAGGCAGCGTGTTTTGAAGGAGGAGGGTGGGCCTGAGTTGTTAGCACCTAGTAACACTCTTCGGGTGTTCTGGGTTTCTGATTGTATGTTGCGCGATATTTTGCGCGGCATTTTCTTTTTGATTTTTCATTTGCATTGTGTCCAATAGCGCAAGACATCTCTCAATTTTCTTGGTATAATAGGCGTAGTTAAAGGTATTGTTGTCCACGTTGGTGGTCATTGTGTGGTCATGGGGTTTCCGTGTCATCGCTTAATGGCTTTGTTATAGGTTTATTTTATTTGTAATGGGGTGTTAATAATGGATAACAACAAAAACGATAACTTTGATCTCAACAACTTCTTTACAAACGATGAAATTTTTTTATTAAAAAACACTCTTGAGCTATCTGAAAATGAGATTTATGCATACATCGTTCTTACCCAAAACCCATACTCAACAATTACTGAGTTAGCTAAGTATGCAGATTTTCCCCGAACTAATATGAATAGATACATCCAAAGATTATTAGAAAAGGGCTTGGTAACGCTCAACGAGATCCGGCAGAATAAACTTTTCACCGTAGCAAATCCGGCCAAAATTCAGTTACTCATAAATGAGAAAGAGATTGAACTTCAAAATAAAAAACAGCAGTTAAGATCTGTAACGGAAAAACTCCCGTCGTTAATGCATTCGATAAATTGCTTGAAATCTTATAGACGAAGTAAAGGAAAATATAGGAACGGAAAGAAATATGCTCAAGACATTTATACGCAGGCCTTCTCCTCAAAGGAGCTATGTTCATACGTGAGCCTTGAGTCTTCTCATACGTTTTTTCCTGAAAACGAAGAAAAGTATCTCACAATACAAGATACAAAACCTTCCAAGCAAGTTAAAGAAATCATCGATAAATCTAAAATCTCTGTCGAAAAAGCCAGCGAATATTCTAAGGCCCCAAATTTCGACTTTATAGTTTCCCCCGTTGACATGAATCTATCCTCCGTTGATATCCTGATTTTTGACGGACGTGTAGCAATAGTCAACCTCAACAAAAAGATTTCAATTTGTGTCCTAAGCAACACATCCTACTACAAAAATTGTAAAGCCATATTTGATCTAATGTGGAATGTATTAATATAGACGGGTCTTAAATAAAATTATTTACCTAAAATCATATGCAAGAATTTTACGATTACCACAAGATTCAAGACTTTATGTCAAATCTGGGGCTTAGCAAGGAAGAGCTTGACATCTACCTAACACTACTGGACAAAGGAAAACTTAATAATACAGAGATTAGCAACACTACTAAAATCCCACGGACAACGGCCAATAGAAAAATTAAGCGATTACTAGGCAACGGTTTAATCTCACAGAGCTCTAAGAATGGTCAGAAAACTTATATTGCTGAAAAGCCAGAGAAAATCGAACTCATGCTACGTCATAAGAAATTATATTACGAACGGAAGATTCAGGAAAATCAAGATTCTATTAACGAATTACCTCATCTAATAAACTCGATATTTAATCTTATTCCAAACGGATCCGATAACACAGAGGCTATGGTGAAATATTATCAAGGGAGAAAAGGATATATCGATATATGTAATCGAGCACTGGAATTCGCCCAGGAAGAGATATTACAAATTTCAAACTGCGAAAAATGGAGAAGAATATTTACATCGGAATATTCACTTAACAACTACGTCCCACGGAGACTGAAAAAGAAAATTAGCGTACGAGCTCTAGTAACAAACAATAAAAAAGGTAGAGAATTTCAGAAAGAAGGTGAAAAACTTAACAGAGAAACAAGATTCTTATCTGATAATGTGGATTTCAACGGATCACTCTTAATTTACGATAACGAAGTATCAATACTTTTACCTCAGAAACCCTACATTGCAATCCTATTGACAAGCCAAGAAATATATCAAATATTCCTTAGCCTGTTCAATGACCTATGGAAAAACTCCATCAAACCCTAACAAAAACCAAACAACACAAAAACAAACAACACCAAGCAAAACCCCACCCAAAGTCTGCTTCCAGGAATGCTTCCGCAACACAACCCGTGACCAGGCAACAACAGGCAACAAGAAAAACAACAACCCAAACACCCGATCAACACAAGCCAAACCTGCAAACAAAATCACATCAAAAGCAAGATGCCCACTGATTTTCCAGACAAGATTAATTAAAATAATTGAGATAAGACAGAGAGCCAAAGCAAAAGCAATAAGCTGAAGAATTGGAATAGCATGAGAAATAAAACCCGATAAAACAAAGAAAATAGTAACAATTGAGAAATAAAGCGGACGCTCACTCTTTTTGGTGATCTCAAAATCAGAAACAAGCTTGAACTGAATAAACGCTCCAATCAAAGCAAAAGGTAAAACAGACTGCAAAATAATATTTAGAAAAACCAAGAGAGGCTCATTATATTCCGGCAACACGAGATAAAGAATAAACTGTACAGGGCCAAAGAGGATAAATGGGTTAAGCAGAGTGGTAATTGTTTTAAAAAAGACATACCGTTTTTTCATACGCTATAATTTTATCATATAAGATAACGCGATGCCCTTTTGTAAAAATCCATAACATACACTCCTTATCATATCGCTTATCCTGTCCCATGGCTTACGGGATTGAGCTCTGCGACCGCCAAAGCCTCCAAACTCAACTAATCTTCAACACTAACCAATCCTAATCTGCATATCCAATATTTAGAAGAGGGCGTTGTGGTAAATCTAACTCTTTAGATGGTATAATGGCACAATAAAAATAAGCGTTGGGTTTGGAACCTGATGGAAAGCTGGGACCTCTTTCCCCTAAAATAGCATATTGCTTGCCACTTCGTTATCTGCTCTCGATCGGCATCACAAACCCTCACGGTTCGTGTACGCTCGTTCGTTTGATAAAAATTTATCGATTACAAATGTATAAAAATACGGTAAAAAGGCTACTAAACTTTCCAAAGAGGGCTTATAAATCAATGCTGACCCTTGTCGGCAATACGCTAACAAGCCGTAAGAGGTTCCCTGAACAGAACATTTTAACCGTTATTCAGGAAAGAAAAATCAAGGTGGTAGCAACTACAATTCAATGTGCACTCATAATAGCCACCATGATAATGACAATTGGAGCAGGGAATCAGCTCTTCAGTAGAGTCTCCCTGCTATTTACGGCATTGCTTTTAGGCCTTTCCACTATTAGTGTTCTTTCCATTCGAAAAGGGCATTACAATTTCAGTAAGTATTTTTCCCCGGGGTTTATGCTTATTGGAGCATCATATTTAAATTACCACTTTGGTCCGTACATTCCTGCAACAATGGGCTTTACACTTGCAGTGCTGTTTGCAGCTATGCTTTTATCAAAAACTGAAGCTGTTATATTTACCGTTCTATTGATAATTCTAAACGCTCTAACTTTTAGACTGCACACACTTTCTCACTACGCTGCACAACATACAAATACATTTCCATTACAGCTGCTATTATTAAACTGTACGCTGTTTTATCCAACAATTGTAACACTGGTCAGCTTTTCCGAAGATCTGCTTACCAACTCTCTTAAAAAAATTACCAGACAATCAATAAAGCTTAAAAAGGAAATAGTCAACCACAAGAAAACGCTTCGGGCTTTGAGACAGACCAGTAAGTTCCTCGAGAAGTCAAGAAAGGATGAGGAGAATCTATTTGCGAATATGAATCATCAACTTAGAACCCCGATTACCGCGATTACCGGAATTTCAGAGCTCCTTGCGGATACCGATCTGACATCGGTTCAAGAAAACTATGTTCGAAATCTAATTACTTCAAGCAACAGCTTATCAGATCTTGTAAATGACATATTAGACTTTTCAAAAGCACGAAGTACCGAAATCGAGGTTTATGAAGAAATTTTCACTTTTCAATCGATTTTCGATAAAGTTCTTCAAATACTTAGTCTCAAAGCAGTAGAAAACAATAACGTGATTGAAACTCACTTAGATTGCGATACAAAAATACCTCTAAAAGGAGACTCCCAAAAAATAACCCAAATTTTAAGCAACTTACTAGATAATTCGATAAAATTTACTAGAAATGGAAAAATTAAACTATCAACCCAACTTCTTGAGCAACGGAACGACAAAGTCAAAGTTAAAGTAACAGTATCCGACAATGGAATTGGCATTGCCAAGAAAGATATAGCAAGAGTCTTTGAAACCTATCAAAGCGTAAACCCTCATTCTCAAGGAACCGGACTCGGGCTCGCTATAGTCAAACAACTAACTAAATTACTTTCCGGACAAGTTAATATCGAATCAAAACTGAAAAAAGGTACAACTGTCTCTCTAATCCTGCCTCTTAAATTAGCTTCTAAGAATGAGAAATTACCAACTAACGCCGGTCCAAAGTTAGGTTCCATAAGAACGTCTGATAAAATGATAACTATCAAGAAAAATCTCTCCCGTTTGAGAGTTCTTCTTATCGAAGACGATGATTTAAACAGATTAGTCATTACTGAACTGCTAAAAAAGTACGCTATACAGCCTATCACAGCAAAATGTGGAAATGAGGCTGTCAATTTATTAAAAAAAGGGAAGTTTAACTTGCTTATTACTGATCTTAATTTACCAGGAAAACTTGCCGGAATCGAATTAATTGAAACTGCAAAAGAACTAAAACCAAATCTTAAAATTATTGTAATCAGTGCATTTTCAGACGAAAAAGTTATCCAGAAAGCGTTTTCCGCCGGAGCTGATGCTTACGCTGTAAAACCATTCAATAACGATCAAATTTTAAGCACGATCTATAATGTATTAGGAAAATAAAAGAATTAGTTCTTTCTGTAGGAACTTATCATCAAGAACTATTCAAGACCTCTCGACAAAATACATTGTGCCTGATATTGTATCGGTGTATTTGATTTAGATCAAACGGGTATCCTAAACCCATATTCCGCCATGACTGGCAGAGTATCTACCCGTTTATCTTCGTGCTCGGGAATACAAATCCTTGCCTGTGGGCCTTCGCCCACTTAAGAATAAATATTTAAATTTTTAAACTTAATATAATGCCCCCAAAAAACAAAATAATACTATCTTGATTATTGCATTAGTCGTGGTGTTCCTGGCTCTAGTCGGAATTACTGCACTTGTTTTACCAAAAATGCTTTCAAAATCAACTCCGCCTGCCACAGACAGTCTACCAATTGATTCCACAACAGATACAGATAGCCTGATATGCCCGATTTGTCGGATGAAAACCCGCCTGTAGACCAAATCCCAACCGAACCCTCAAAAGATGATCCATTTACCGAGCCCGGGGAACCCGCAAAACCAACCCAGAACACCACCAACTCAACACAATCACACACTTTCTTAAATAGTCAGGGAGAAAAGCTGTTTACACTGACTTTCGATAAAGATTTCGGGATAGATCAATTCTCAATTGCAAATAAACAGGATTATATTGAACTGAAAGATAATCCACAAAATTCAGGTTCACAAACAAATGTTTTTACCTATTTTCCAAACGAACAGTCAATGACTAAATACTTTCAAGGCAATGAAACCCATGACTATGACCTAAGCTATCCACTTACGGATAAAGATAAAAACTTGAATAAGCCATATATTTACTATCACAGCGATGGAACTTCCGCACCCCATGGGATGTTTTATGATCGGGATTATTCGCAAAAAGTTGATGGCTTCAGAGCTGCATTAATCACTTCATACCACAATCTAGCACCAAGTGGGCCTGCGCTCTATGATCCTGACTCATCATTGACAGACACTTCGTACTGCGTAATTGACATTTTTGATATCGATTATAATTCAACCGGATATTTAGTATTTAGCGGTAAGCGTTCTGCAGGATCAACCGAAAACTTTTGCAAGACTTTGCTAAAGCTGGATTCATTTGATATTCAACTCGCTGCTGAGTAGAACGAGTCAGACTTCGTAAACCTGGACACATTATTAAGTAATGTGAGTTACTAAATCCAAAAATTAATGGAGCAATAATATTTGGGTCTCGAATGCCATATATTAACAATTACGAAAGAAGATTGCAGTTGAAAAGCGCACAGCCAAGGGGTTTAAGGCAGGTGAGAATGTCCTAATATTATTGCAACAAGTCTCTGTCGGCTTTTCAGGCAAGATTATTTCAGAATTCAAATTATCACTATGAACTACCTACCAACAATAAAACAAGGCATAACCGATAACAACCTGCCCAACGAAGTTGGACAATTACTCAGCGCATTCAATAATTTTGATCTGAAGGAACATATTAAAAAAACTGGCATCAAGAAATCTGCGGCTCTAATCTCGAAGGCCGCTCGCATTGGAGAAAAGATTGACCTGCAAGAAATTGAAAAAGAAACCCTACAAACTGTTCAAAAAATCCAACCCAACATTAAAATTAAAAAGTTCCCATTTTACTTTATCTATGCAGGATCAGGTACCGATGCAAAATCCTTTGGAGGAACAGCTGTAGTCATAAATCTTGGATATTACGCTGCACAATTAAAAGGAGCTATTAAAACCAATAACAAAGTCCCGAAAACAGTCCGCGATCAAATTTTAGCAGCCTCAATTCACGAAGGAGTACACGTTTTTCTGAATCAATTAGGCTTGAGCTGGAAACATTCAAATCAAGATGAAATCTGGAATATTATCTGGGAGGACGGCCTGGCAACTTATATGGAGCCTACTCATTTTGGTCCATCCACGGATTACTATTCTGAAAATAACTTCTGGCTAGTGATCATATCCAAATGGCTTGATGCTAAAGAAGATTCTAAGCGCAAAAAAGTCATCTACGAAGCTCTGAAAAGCAAGGTTATGAAAAAAATTGGTCAGAGACAAATTCAGGCGGCGATCTCATCTCTCAAAAGAGGCGTGAAACCTGAGGATATTTTTACTGATCTATTGTTTGTTTCAAATGGACCCGCTTATCACATCGGTCGGTTTCTATGGGAAAGAGAGCTTGCGAAAGGGAAGAGTTTACATGAGCTAGTGGAAGAGGGGAGTTCAAAAGTAACTGGTTGGATAAAGCACATCCCCAGCACTTGAACTCTGAAGTCGAAAATCTAGACGTGGAGAATTTACTTTATTTAAAAAAGATATTTACAAACAATGTACCATCAATATACTCCTCAAGAAAACAAAAAAACTCATGGATTGCCCAACGATTATTCAATAAGCGGAATTCTAACAGTTGGAACTTACACACCTCAAAAATGGATACAAATCTTAGACAATCATCTGGATGCAAAATCACTCAAGTACTCAAAGACACCGCTTCAAGGATTTCTGCGGCAGATAACTCAATATTGCATTGAAGATGAGTTCAAGTTCTGGTTTATGCCCACTCTTGGATCAGCAGAACTTGCCTCAGCAGTTCACTTGGGCTGCCAATGTGGATCACAGCAAAATATCCACCTGGGAAGTTGTGGTGGACTGGATCCAAAACTCGAAGACTACACAACAATAATCCCCATGGCCACTTATGACTCAGGCACATCAGCAGTAATGTATTCGCCAGACAGACAGGCAGGAGAATTCCAATCAGATCCCGAATTATCCAAAAAATTACTAAAAGCAGCAAAGGCTAGCGATTTAAACTGTGTCAAAGGACGGATAATGACCTGTCAGGCAATGTATGCTCAAACGCAAAAAGATATCTTAAACTGGTCAAAGCAAGGTTATTCGGGAGTAGAAATGGAAACTGCAACTCTCTTTGCCATTTCCAATCATTTCAATGTCCCTGCAGGAGCACTTATTTACATCACGGACAATCTCGTAAAAGGTGATACTGTATTTGCTCAAAAACACGAGAGTTCCTCTGAATTCCGTCATTCGATCAAAAAAAGGTTTGTTGCAATCGCCTGTGAGTTCTTAGGCTGTTAAACACCCAGTTATCGATCAAGAAAGTCAGTGGACAAAAACCGTTTAATCTCAATACAACGTCAAGAACAAACTTCAAACACATTTTCACCACTCGCTATCATCAGTAAGCAGGCTACTGACCAGGAATATTAATAAGCAATCCGCAATCAACCCAACCCGAAAAAGTGCCTTCAACCAGAATATTGCAGGCAGTACCATCCTCAGAGTAGTCCAGAAATTCAATTGTCTCAGTGATGTCAGCAACAAATTCAGATGGCTCCACCAGCTCTGGCCCGGTATAAATCACAATCTCAGTCCCAGGCGTCTCAATTTCTGAAGTATTAAACCTAAAAGATGTATCCACCTGCGGCTCTTGAATTTCAATAGCTTCGTAGACTATAGAGCTTTCTTCGGGATCATTCTGACCGGCAATCCGGACAATGACGTATGGAAACAGAATTCCAAGTGAAACCGCTAAAAGCATATAAATTGTAATTTTGATCCTATCTTTCACGCTGATTTTCTATAAAAACTTAATTTGCTCATAAACTTCCCGGCCCTTACGGACGTGGAACTCCCGCCTGATTAGATTCAAAATCACAAAATCTAATCAGAGCGATTCATCCCCAGGCTTGAAAGCCTTGGGGTATTCTCGCGGCTTCAATAGACTGATACTTTTAGAATGCTTATGAAGGCTCGTCAGCTGAATTATCCTTCACAAAGTTTTCCAAGAATCAATTCACACAGCCTTAACCATGAGACACTTTACTCACTCGACTGATAAACAAAATAACCTGTCTTTGGATCCAAATCAAAATCCTCCCCATAAATATTGTCATCATGAGTGATATAACACCGATATCCGCGATTTCCTCCGGGTTTCATTTCACATATTGATAAGATCTCAACTTTTTCGGACTCAAGATGAGATTTATATAGACTGGCAGTATTGAGATTTTTGGGAACTCCCAATAAATTCCAGCCTACATCCAGTTCGGACTCAGGCTCAACTTGAGAGGTGCTGATCGGGATATTGATCGACACCTGCTCCTCAGAATAGACCAGATAACCAAGATTTGAATTCATTTTAAAATCAGTACCAACGCCCCCATTTTCCGTAATTTGATAACCAATCCACCTCCCATCATCAAATTTGGAAATTGATTTAATACTATCGACACCATCCGGCTGTAGATCAATAAACTCACTCACAGTCCCCAGAAATGAAGTATCAAAAGACAGCAAAGACAAACCACGAGGAATCTGGTATTCTTCAGTTTCCGATGAAGGAGGCTCCTCATCATAACCGATAAAATCACCTGGAATGTCTAGGAAATGAATACGAGGACTAAACTCAGTCTCATCACTGGCCATAACCCGTCGATAAATGGAAAGTTTATCTTCATGAACATCGAGAGTAAGAAATCCATTCTTCTTCTCATGCTCTAAACCGCTTATCCACCACATACCTTGAGTTTCTATCATATGTACGCCTGAGACAGAATCTTGAACATGGGTAAATCTGTGGCCATGGCCCATAAAAATCGCTGCCAGATTATTCTCGGGACAAATGGAATGAACTTCGTGTAGAAAGTTTTCAACGTGACGGTTCTTGTTGCCTTCTCCAAAAAAGTCTTCATGCGTAAACGCTAATGTCACTTCAGCATTGTTTTTCTCACAAACTTTATTTTTCAGCCATTCTCTCTGATCAATTTCCTCTTCACCTCGATAAAAAGGCATATCTAGAATCAGAAATCTGATATTGCCTCTCTGGAACGCATACTCAAGATCTGTACTCGTAGGAGCTGTCTTTGTACAATAATTATTTACGCTTTGCACAACACTATTTAATGGAGGATAATGATCCACATAAAAGGTCCCCTCATAATCTCCTTTGTGTCTGCCATAGCAAACCCCGGTAATATAATGAAGATACAGATGACCACTATCACTGTCATCATGATTTCCAGGAACGAGATGAACCTCCACAATTGGAGCCTCATCTCCCAATTTTCTTCTCTTCCACAATAAAACATCCAAGATACCCTTTAAAGGATAATCTTTGTGACTGGCAAAGGTCATATCTCCAACGTGGATCATCATATCAGGCTCATCTTCCTGAATTATTAATGGAAAAGCTTTCTCAAAAACAAATGTATCAGGCTTTGACTGCGTGTCTCCAATTATACTTATCGTCCAGAGAGGTTCCTGAGAATTCACTGCTTCTGTACGGGTATCAAAATTTCGACGTATGCGTAGAATTACTAATGATACTGTAGCTGCCGTTGCTACAAAAAGAAATAGAGCCACTACCAATGATATTCTATTTTTGTCTCTTTTTTTTGCCATTGGTTATTTATGCTGCTATCTTTTTTGAAACTTACCGTTTAACCGAGCGAAAGCGTTTCCTCTCAGTTATTACACCGCTATCTACCCCTAAATATACAGTAGAACTGGCCTTAATGTCCAGCTTCAACTTCATCACTGCAGCTTTACTCCTCAAATTACAGACTTGAGATCTTCATACAAAATCCGAAATGCCATCAAGATCAAAATCTGCTAATATCCAGCCATGATTTTAATAATCTGTAAGCTCAAATTTTCTCAAACTTAGGACAATTCTTATAATTTACACTTGGAATCCCTATGACAAAAATTACAACTTCAAAACTCATAAATGAAATTAATGCACAGCAAGACTCCGGATGCCCATTTCCAACAGCTGTTAGAAAAATTTACCTGGACAAACTCGAATCAAATATTAAAAAACTGGTTAGCATGCAAGCAAGTCGCGAAACACTCCTGTAAAATTTCTACTACCAATAAAAGCCAACGCATACGGAAATGGAATGCTCCCTATAGCTAAATTTCTAGAGCATAAAAAACTGTGCGCATACTTTGGAGTCGCCCATACTTGTGAAGCCCTTAAATTGCGCAAAAATGGCATCAGCCTTCCGATCTTGAACCTGGTGCAGCCCTGCTGCAGCTCACAAGAGCTTGAGTGTATTATTAACAACGAAATTGAGCAGGCCGTTTCAGATGTAAGATTCTTGGCGTGTATAAATCAAAAAGCAGCAGAGCTGAGTAAAAAAGCTCTCATTCATCTGCACATCGATACCGGGATGGGCAGAGGAGGTACTCTCATAAAGGACTTTGATGAATTGCTAAAAATGACTGCCACTTGCAATAATATTAAAGTTGTTGGTGTAATGACACATTTTTCAGTTGCAGATTCTCTGGATAGAGCTGATCTTGATTACACTGATGACCAAATTAGAAAATTCAAGATGATTAAACAAAAGGTTGTCAGGCAATTTAGCTCCAATGAGATTATTTTTCATACTTCAAACAGCGGCGGCTCACCAATAAATCTGTCGAGTGTCTTTGACATGATAAGGCCGAGAATAGCAGCATACGGATATCCTGAACAAGATTGTGGACTGGGCCTGGAGCCGATTATGGAGCTCGTAAGTAAGATTACACTGATTAAGAAGTTTCCCAAAGGTCACTCAATTGGTTACGGTCGGACTTATAAGGCAAAGCACAAGAATGAAAGGATTGCAATTGTCCCAATCGGTTATGGCGACGGTTTAAATCGTCTTCTTAGCAATAAGCTAAAAGTTATTGTAAATGGGGAATTTGCTCAGTGTGTCGGCAGGATCAGCATGGATCAATTTGCAATTTTAGTTGATGCCAGCGCCAGGGTAGGGGATGAGGTTATTATCATCGGCAAATCGGGAAAAGTTGAGGTCGGGGTTTTTGATTTGGCTGATTTATTGGGTTCGATTTCTTATGAGGTTCTTTGCAGTCTGGGTGGTTCGTCTCGGGTTCGCAGGTTGTATGTGTATGGGACTTGTGTTTAGTTTGGTTTGGGGAGGGGGGACTAGTGCTGAATTATATTATTAACTTTTTGATATATAGCAGGTTGCCTGGGAAAATTGAGATTGAAGCTTTTTAATGATCTCTTTTCGCAGATATAATTTTCCGGTTTTACCCAAATTACCTTTAAACTCTACAGGCAATATTTCTTCTAATATTTCTCGAGTACTTCGATCTTTCACCAAAATATAATTTTTACCTTCAGAAATACTTGGCGATGTAAAAAAAGAAAAGTCAATTTTCTTTACAGGTTCTTCATTTAACAAGTGCATTATCAGATCAATGTTTTCACTAATAAACCTTTTGCTGTTCCAGAGTTCCACTTGCATTATCCGAAAGGTATGTGAGCCAACCATTTTTATTTTTGTATCATTTCTAATAGATTCTTCAGGGTTCTTTAACATAGCGCTCTCAACTTCTCGAAAGTATTTCTCAATAAAGTCCGAGGGACTATCAGTATACTGTTTCAACTCTTTATACGCCTTAATATCTCGTTGAGTTGTTACAGAAGAATTGAAGTTTAAGGTATGAATAGCTGTAGTAGCACAGAAAAGATTCGCTACAAGAGTTGATATTCTTGAAGAGAGCTCTGACTCTTTATATTTTTCCCAAATAAGTGTTGTACAACAACCAACCGATTCAATCTTTGATTTTTTCCCAAGCCTTGCTTTCCAATACCCTTCAAATCCAAAATGGTGATCATAAATTTCAATAACATTCTCTTCTTGGACAAATGAAGCGAAATACTTTGGGTCAGAGACATCAACGATTATAAATTGACAGTCTTTATGCATATTCGAGAGAGAATTCTCATACACATAACCTAATTTTCGAATTGATCGCGAAATAGTTTCATTTGGATCTCCCGGCAAAACAACTTTTGAATCAATACCTTGTAAATCCCAGAATTCTTTTAATCCAATAGCTGATGATAGCGAATCAAGCTCTGTGTATTTATCCCCGGACGTAATAATAATCATTCTTAATCATAAGGTTTAAAAATTAAGTTCTCACAAAAGTTAACTAGCTTTAGATAATACTTAGGCAACTTGCGTTTAAATTTATCATTAAAATAAAATCTTCCTTTTAGACTAATCTGAATTTTATCAAAATGAACCATAATAGTCGAAGTGGCAAAGATACCAGGAATATATTTCAGATTTTACGATAGTTACCTCGAAGATTGCGATTTTCCGGTTTGAGACAAAACCGAAAGAAAACTGCAGTTGAAAAACGCGCTCAGCCGGCAGGTTTAAGATATTCCAAGGGGCAAGGAAGAATGGCCCAATACTATTGCAATAAGTCCTGGTCGCCCTTTAATGCAGGATTATTTCGCAATTCAAATTAATTTTGTGAAATGGTACAATAAACTTATGAAGAAGACCTCAAAAATTTTAGACTATCTGTTCGAGCTCGGCGTCATGAAACGGCGAAGGGTTTCTGGTTTTGAACAATTCACTTCAGCAAATCACGTAACCCTTGCTGGACATTCTTATCGAGCAGCTATACTTGGAATGTTACTAGCAGAAAAAGAAGGATGCAGTGCTGCAAAAGTAGGGCTAATGCTATTAGTACACGAAAATGGAGAAACTCGCATTGGAGACCCTGACATGATCGCTACTAAAGCGGGTATCGACAAAGCTGACGCTGAAAAGAAAGCCTATAAAGCCCAAATATCACAATTGGATAAAGAATCACGGCATCTTTTGTATGGCTTATTTAAAGAGAAACACCAGGCCAACTCTCTTGAGGCGAAAGTTGCCTGTGATGCTGACATTTTGGAGCACATAATTAGTGCCAAGGAATTCGTTGATCAGGGTAACACTGGAGCTCAGGTTTGGCTTGATGCCACTTATGACTGGTACGCTGATTCTGCACGCGAAATCTTCAGGGATATTGAGCATGCACATTTTACGGACTGGATTTCAAGGGTGTAGGGTTAGTTTTTTGAGAGATAAGTCATAGTTTAAAATCCTTGCCCGATTTCAGAAAACCTTGATGATATAGCAAAATTGAGCACAAATTGGTTTAATCAACACCTAAAATAATGAGACTCTGGTCAATCTCACCTAAATACCTTGACTCAAAAGGACTAGTCGCTCTGTGGCGAGAAACCCTCTTAGCAAAAGCAGTTCTTGAAAACAAAACCTCTGGCTACAGAAATCACCCTCAACTTCAGCGCTTCAAAAACTCCGAAAATCCAGTGCAATACATTAACAAGTACCTGGAATATATTTATAAAGAAGCCTTGGATAGAGGCTATAATTTTGATCAGACTAAATTTAGAAAGGAAAAGAAGTTATCTGAAATTCCAGTTACAAATGAGCAGATTGAATACGAATTTAGACACCTGCTAAAAAAGCTTAAAATTCGGGATCCAAATAAATATCACGAAATTAAGGATACGGTCGATTTTAAGGCGAATGAGCTGTTCTGTATCGTTCCCGGGGGAATTGAGGATTGGGAGGTTATTTCATAATTACTCACCATTTTGGAGAGGCCCATAACTTATATGATCTGTAGCGGTTAGCAGTTAGCAGTTAGCAGTTAGAGATTTATATACCACGCGAATTTTCTAACCGTTGCACTTGCAAATGGAAATTAGGCCTTTTCAAAAGTCGACACTCACCTTATCCACCACATGAGAAATAACAACTTGGGCTAGTGTCCTCGTATCGATGAATATTTATAAACTGCGGAACCCACCATGACGTTGATGCCAAAATAACCAGAAACAAAAATATTACAACTCTCAGTTTGAGTGATTTTAGTGTGAAACTTCCGTTTGAAATTTCCATAAGAGTTTTTACCGTCATATGCAACATATAAAGAACTGATATGCTCAGAAAAACAAGCCCAATTGGCATAAAAAATGCATAAGGAGTGTATTTCTGTTTGGTATATAAATATTGGGGCTGCTTATTTTGATCAAGATCTCCAAGATCATAATACCTATATTGGGAAAATGTATCGTCCGCATTGCTTCCACACATATCCGTAGAGTAGGTGACAAGCATATCATCTTGGATTCCATGTACTTGATTGCATATATTTGAGTACTCCCCGAAAGCATTACTTATATCTGAATAAAAGATGTATTTGCCGTCAATAAACTTAACCATATAGTCACGCCCAAAACGACATGATCCATTCGACTTATTATAGTAATTTTCGCAATCTCGAGATGAGAGACAGTCAAACTCTTGGAGTGTATCTGTCAGAATAAAATAGACCTCAGGGGAGCTTTGAAAGTTGAAAACTCGATATTTGTCCTCATCGATAGAGAACTCAGTCTCATTCCGGTCAAGGGATTCCATAAAAGTCAGGTACTCGGAAATTTCGAGTTTATGGAAAAGATACCTTGAAGCTTCAAAATTATTAGTTTGTTCGATTAAAACCTGCTTTGCTTCGACAATCCCTAAGTGTTCGTCTGCATAGGCCCGATCCAAAG
>WJKH01000009.1 GCA_014729235.1 Candidatus Dojkabacteria bacterium
GCAATATTCTGGTCTTCAAGAAAAATTGCCTGGAACCTGAGCAAAGCATTTAATATGAGATATAGTAGAGAAAGTGTTATTGAATATTCCCATGCGCCGGTTAATGGCTTTTCCGTGCGATGCGTTAAGGATTGACAAATGGTGTTTGAATCCAATTGTGTGTTGTTTGGTTGGGATGGGCCAACAAAGGTGCCAAAACTACGGCAGGAACATATGTGTATCGACTTGTTTAATCATTTGGAAAATAATTGGCGATTGTGTTCAAACTTCGCCCGGTTCAGGAGTTATTGCTGGTACTCTACTGGCAGATACGCTTAATAACTCGCTCTCCGTTTCGCATTAGACTATTGATGAAAGGTTCAACAGCCTGGCGTTTAATAATTATCCGAATCCGGCCAGCGATGAACTATATTTACAAAGAATTTATGTAGTCCATTACTTCAGTAGCAATATCCGGATTACGCAGGTTTTTATGATCAACCCATTCTAATAATGGTTTTCGTTCTAATATATCGTACCCTTCAAAGAATGCCGAAGTAATGGGTACAAGTCCGTCGTTAGCAGGACTACCAAAAAAAATAAAAGCATCATAACCAACTTTATCCACAATATTATAATAGTCTTCTGCCCAAATCCATTTAATTTTGAACTTGACAATTTTAAATTTTCCTTTCATTTGTCCGCCATAAACCACATATTTCTCCCGGTTTTGAATATCATATTCATTAGTAAGAAGTTTCTGAATAAAATTGCCATCGGGCCTCAGGTCTTGTGAACCGGGGTAATTCATAAAGCAGATAATGTTGGCCATTTTGGCTAGCGGGCTTCCCAAATGTGGTGTTCCCAAAGTAACAAGCAACGCTGTTTCTCCTTCATTGGCAATATATGCCCTGGCCACCAAACCACCCATGGAGTGCGCGATGATTATTGGATTGCTCAATCCGGCCTCTGTTATGGAGTCGAGCAGTATTTTTCCGTTTATATTAATAGAATCTTTCCAGTTGTATTGAAAGAGATATACATCATATTTTTTCCTGAAATCATCACTTAGCTGTGCCAGAACATTATCCCAATGGGTAAGGTCGCCTGTCATACCATGTATAAAAATCACGGCAGAATCGCCGGGGTGTCCCGATGAATTAACTTTTCTGAATACATAGGGATTGGTAGGGAAGAAATCGGGGCAATTGAATTCCAGAGAAGGACTGATAAGTACCTGCATTTCCTCTTCAGGGCTGCCACTTAGTAATTCGGATTTAAGATTCCCTCCCAGATATGTTTCATTGTCAATATCTTCAAGTATCCCATTGAAATAGAAGTTGTATTCATCATCAGGAAAATAGGCTGTAAAGAATACTGAATCCTCCTTAACTTTTCCCTGAATAATACCTTCTTCCGGTGTAAGAGAGTCACGAACATATACATCTCCTGATAGAACTTTTCCGTCTTGAGATATACTAAACAAATAGAAATGCATAGTAGTATCTTCATTTATTTCCATAAGGCTGCATTCCCAGAAGCTGGTTCCGGAAAAATGAATCTGTGTTTGAAGCTGACTATCTTCTTCTTTTCGGCAGGAGAAAACAAGTGTTAAAATAACTAAAAGGCTAAGAAATATTAATCTCTTATTGCAATGTATATTATGGCTCATTTGATTATAGTTTAATATGTTGTTATCAGATAAAGAAAAACTTATCAAATATCTCGAACAACAATTGGCTGATTAAAAAAAAGTTGCTTAGTTAAGTTATGTATTATGTATAAGGTCGGCTAGATTTTCTGTTTTGAGCAATTCTAATTTTTAACGGAAATCCCTTTTTAGATTTTTGCGGAAAAAGAATTATTTTTGCACTTGTGTTGTTCATTGGAGTTGTTTTAAGAGTAAAAATATGAAAACTTACAATCATATTCAAGTATTCTTAAAATTTACTTAAAACATTTATCAAAAATAGACATTAGTGGGTACTAAATATATTTAATCGTTCTTTGAAATTCTTTGTTCATCGCACTTGTAGCGCTTTTTTATAGCGTGACGATTTGAATTGAAAATGTGGATTTTTGCAGTATTAAATGCATTAATCCATGAATCAAGGCAAATATATCTTCGCTCAGCTTACAGATTTTCTACCTCGTAGAGTCTTCGACAGAATCGTGAATAAGCATAATGGAAATAAGTATGTAAGATCCTTTACCTGTTGGAATCAAATGCTTTGCATGGTTTTCGGTCAGCTTACCTCAAGAGATAGCATGCGAGACTTGATTCTGAGCCTGGAAGGACATCATTCCAAGTTTTATCATCTGGGATTTAGTCCAACTTTAACGCGACGGAATCTTGGCAAAGCCAATGAAAGACGCAGTTATAAAATCTTCGAGGAATTTGCCTACGTTTTAATCGATGAAGCAAGATGCAGTTGTTACAAGTCCGACTTTGAAATCAATGTTGATGGAAATGTGTATGCTCTGGACTCAACTACCATAGACCTCTGTTTAAGTGTCTTTTGGTGGGCAGAGTTCCGTAGAACCAAAGCTGGGATCAAACTTCATACCCTGTATGATGTGAAGACCTCGATCCCAACCTTTTTGTACATTTCCAATGCCAAAGTTCATGATGTCAATATTTTGGATCTAATCCAGTTTGAAGCAGGAAGCTTCTACGTTGTTGACAAGGCATACGTTGATTACCGTCGTTTGTATCGCCTGCATAAACAGGAAGCCTTCTTCGTTACCAGGGCGAAAGATAACATGCGATTCAAACGCATGTACTCGAACTCTGTAGATAAAGGACAAGGTGTTCGCTATGACCAGATAGGAAGGCTGGAGACCTATTACCCGAAGAAAGAATATCCAGATAAACTTCGTCGGATAAAGTACTATGATCAGGAGAAGAATCAGGAATTTATTTTCTTGACCAACAACACCAGCCTGACCGCTCTAGAAATAGCATTTTTGTACAAAAAACGCTGGGAAGTAGAATTATTTTTCAAATGGATGAAACAGCATCTGAGGATAAAATCCTTCTGGGGGACAAACTTGAATGCAGTAAAAATCCAAATGTATTGTGCGATCATCGCTTACTGCCTTGTTGCCATAGTTGGTAACAAATTGAAAGTTGACCGCACAATCTACGAAATTCTACAAATTCTCAGCATCTCTCTACTCGATAAAACTCCTGTAAAAGAGATACTTATGAAATGTGATTACAAAGATGTCAAAGAACTAAATGATAAACAATTAAAAATCAGTGGGTTTTAAGTGCCCACTAGTGAATAAAAATAAATAAATAATACTCTTAAGGCAAGATCATTTCCTTCTTTTTGAAATAGTTTTTTGTTACATTTTCATTTAGAC
>WJKH01000059.1 GCA_014729235.1 Candidatus Dojkabacteria bacterium
ACCACCGTTGTACAGATTTTCATGAATCTTTTCCAACTCATAAATAGAAGGGACAAACCAGTCGGTTTTGCCGCCGTACGTGGCTTCCCTTACTGCTTCTGCTGCAGGGTGATTTGAACCAGCCATTGCAGTATAAGTATTTGCGTAACCCGTACCAATCACAGTATCGGTGCCAGGGGTTGCTGTATTTTGATCTTTCCATGCATAGGTTCCACTTTCGTCAGCTTTCCAGGCCTCCATATACCGCCAGCCGTCTGAATACGAACCCTTATCATAAAACACCCAGCCGCCGGCAGGTCCTTCCTCACGGAGATTGTAGGTTACGGTGTCGTTACTATCGCTTTCGTTCAAATCGCAACCTACGCTCAAAAGCACTATTGTAATAACACTTGCGATGATTAACATCATTTTCTTTTTCATTTTTCCTCCCCTAAAAATGTATCACATCAAGAAACATTAATCTTGATAACTCCTCACTCTTAGCCCGCACGGATGCGGGCTCTTCTGTTTACAAACCAGCAAAGCCCAGCCCTTGCCTATAACGTTCCGCGGATATACGACGTTCGGCGAAGCCGAATGTGCCAAAGGCCAAGCCCGAAGGGCGTAGCGTATATCCGCTGTTATGTTTAGTGCCAGGCTTGCTTGTTTTTAATTTTTCAAAAGTACATGGAGGTACTTTTGAAACTGTACTATTTTGTCAGAATAATATCAATTTCACCCTTTTCTGAAGAAGAATTTCCGAAAATTTCTGTCTGAGTTCTTTTAGTTATATTTCTGTCGACAATAGATAGTTTGTGTTTTGGAAAATGTTTCCTGAGTATCTCCATAGTTATATTAAAAGTCCAATTTCTTTTATCTGTACGAACATAGATAGTGGATTTTTTATCCATCATAGGAACACATGAACCAAAAGTTGTATCTAATAATTTACAATAGTCTTCTTTATCATTAAATCTACCTCGATATTTTTCTTTATTAGTTTCTGGTATCTCTGGTCCTCCGATTAACCACAGTCGTAACCATTGATCTTTATGATAATCAGTTAATGAATAATACGGAGGAGAAGTGAATAATAGTCTAAACTTGATATCGTTATCACATGCCCGTTCCGCAATCTTGGATAACTCTTGAGTACTATCACCGAGAACAATTCTACTCTCTTCTATTTGGGGGTATCCTTTTTTATATCTCCACTCAATTCTTTCTAGTAGAAAATCCAAAGGATCAAAATCAGGAGGTTGGGATAAATTTTTACTTTTCCACCAATTCATAGAATAATTCATTCCCATTGCCTTAGTCATCTGCATTTGATTTGAAAGACTTTCACCAATTTTACCATGTAAATAAACAAGAATAATTGACATTAAGGTGGCATCTTTATGATCATGTTTCCAATCTAAATTATTTCTAACAGATAATAAGAACTTCAATACATTTTTCCCGTAACACATTCTATAAAAAACAGGTAGATTGGAAGCATCTTTTTTGTACAATTCCTTTTTATTGTATATATATATTAAACGCTGAATTACTTTGTCTTTTTCTGCTGGAGCAATTTTTACAGTACCATAGAGCCATCCAATAGGGTTAATTTCAATTCCAAGACTATGCCGACCAAGAACCCCACCAGCAAAAATGCTAGAACCTCTACCAGCAAAAGGATCAATTATATAATCTCCCTCTTTTGAATATTTTTGAACTACTTCAAACGCAAAGTCCAAAGGGAACATGGCATAATATGGACCAAATCTAGCCCATCTTGCTTCTGCAGTTTTATATCCTTTTACAACATTTCCAACATTGATCATTGAGTTGTTTTATTCCTCATTTCTTTTGCAATATCATCAAATATCTTCTTACCAAGATTCAGTGGAATTGCAGCTTCAGAATGTGCTGATACTAATGGAGATACTGAATTAGGATAACGACTAGAAACCAACTCATCTAAAACATTCATCATATCCGCCAATCTTGGAAAGTCATCGATATTTGTACTTAATAGATCAGGTTTTTCCTTTAAATGTGCTAAAACAGTTACTATCCTATAGCCAGAAGCCGTTTTATAAAAAACTTTTCTTCCAAAATATGTATCTTGACCGTAAAGTTTATCACTTTCCGAAAAAATAATATTTCGTTTTATATAAGAATCAGATAGTAAAAAAGTTGACTGCCTTGGATAATTATCAGAGATTCCATCAATTGTTGTATCTATTTCTTCAAAGTGATTAAAAAATGTTCCAGATTTCTCTATGCCGATAACAAGTAAATCTTTTCCTGTTATTCCTTTCTGGACACTGTTAATTCTGGCCAACTCAGATGATATCGATTTATTTAACCATGACCATGTACTAAAACAAGCTAGCGGTCCATCAAGTATAAAAACTACTTTATCAAGTATATTTAGCCAGTCTTTCTTTTCAAATGATCGTAAAATATGTATAAACCATAATTTTTCAAGCATAGACATAATCTGGCCGTATAATTCTCCATTAGAACCAGATGGATTCATAAGCTCATGAAGTCGCAATGCATCAGTTGAGTATAGTTTTTCTCCGGTAAATGGACAACTATATTCTCCATATCCATAAGTCATTTCTTGATCTATGTCTTCTATTGGACTTTTAGGTTTTGATGTTGAACCAATTCTTTCATCGTTCTCACGTTTAAATTTAAAAAGATATTCATATGTTTCAAGAAGTGATTCACCTTCGTCAAATGCTCTTGTCATTTTAAGCTCTTCAAATATGGCTTTACGCATTGATGCTTTTGCAGACTTTTCAGTATCGATAATAATATTACATCCGGGAATCACCGTATCTATTGTGGAAGCCTTTTCAGTTTCTCTAAACTTTCTTGGATCAATAAATTCTTGTTTTGAAAAATCACGTACTGTTTTTTCAATTATTAATACTGCAGAAATTGCAATATATCCAAATTCTGCTCCAGGGAATCCATTCTCAGCTTTCGCAGATTGATAACTTCCATCAATAGCAATTATATAATCGGGAATGAAATTGCTACTTAGATCTTTCTTTTTAATTAAACTCGATTTATATTCTTCAATTAGTGGCTTTTCACTTTCCTTTCTTATTCTGAGTCTTTTTTGTAGAGATTTGACCTTTGGACTTTCGAGGATTCTTCTTAGAGGTTCATAACAAGCAAATTCGTTTTCAAATGGCATACAAACCTCTATAAATTAATATCGAATTTATCAACTTGTACTGGAATTACAAATGGGTTACTCAATGTTTTAACCCTTAGAAATCCTTTATCTTGAGCTCTTCGTATGGAAGGTTCAAAATCAAGAAAATCATAGTATTTACATAATTCTTTAGTTTCATCAGTATTATTTAAATGGGCGATGAACCAGTTCGCAGTATTCTTTAAAATGTTTTTTTGTATACTGCTAACTTCTTGTGTTGCGTATACTAGACCTATTCGTAATTTTGCACCTTCTTTTGCTGTCCTAACCCAAATATCTTTTAAATCCTTTTCTTTATCTGGAGGAAGTATATTGTGAGCTTCTTCTACATACACCATTATATCAGGCGAAATATCCCCAGATGTAAATCTTAATTTATTCTCTTCAAATATCTTTCTCATTATTCTTTTTGCAGATGATTCATTTAATACCGGATCACCACTTGACTGATCAACAATGACTAACTTTCCATCAATTAAATCACGATATATATCATCAGCATAATCCGTAGATGTTAATGATGTATGTTGATTTATCGCACGTCCGATTCTTCTTATACCATTAGGATATTGAAAGATACCTAATATTTTTTTTAAATCTTCATCTGCCCATCGTTCTCCTGAACCAGAAGGCCTATTTACATAATTGCTTTCAAAAGTTTGATAACCGCTTCTTGGATCACGAATAAACTTATCAAGTGCTTCAAAAGCATTCGCAAGTTGGCCAAGAGTTGGATTTGTATTAGATAAGATTTGTGCTGCTGACTGGTATTCTGGAGAATTGTCACTTTGGCTATTTCTCATAGCCTCTAATAAATCTCTATTAAATAGTCTATTAGTTGTTATACTAAGATTGCTAGGAATATCAAAACCAGCTCTTGCTAATACTGCACGATAAGCGAGTACTCTTCTATTGTATCTGGTTAACGCACTTCTATCATTACTATCTGGAACCTCGAATGCTACTTGAGCAAAATTACGTAAATAAATTGGATCGTCCTGAGAAAATAAATTATCAATAATTTCTTTACCAATTTGTATATTTGAATCAATATAAAAATTAAGTAACATCAATTTCCTATTAGGATCATTAGGATGTGAAGAAATACCATAGGTAACAACCTCTTTATCCTTTGATGCTGCTCCCTGTAATTTCCATATGTTCTTTAATGCATTATTGTTATCTTGAACATTCTCGTTAGCATATTCACCATCTGGATCAAAGATTATTTGTCCAATTCGCAAAGGTTTATCATTTGGGTCCTTAGGGTATCTCAATTCATATACTGTTTTAGAAATAATTTTAGTAGTATTTGATTTCCCAGTTCTTGTCATTCCGAATAATGCGGTCTTTTGCGATAAAAGATCTGCTGGATATATATGTACCGGAACATGATCAATATTCTGGAACTTTCTATTTGTAGAGGCGTATCTAATATTTCCAAGTCTTACACTCTCAGATGTTCCATAATTCTCAATGTGTTCGATAAGATTACTCGGGTCAGTATAGTTTACGATGAGTCTTAAGGCTTCTCCATTGGGTTTATATACTTTCAAACCTCTATTTGGGTAGAAATTAGAAATATCGCTTCCAAACCTTAAATTAAGTTTCCCATGACTACTTTCATTATTCGAATCATCAAGATAGAAAGTCCCAATTATTCTGCATTGAATACCAGCGTATCCAAGATAAACACGCGTTTTAGTATCCATTATACCATCACTATCCCAATGAATATTTGTATCTCCACTAACACGTTGAGCAGTTTCTACTCTTATTCTTTCTGCTTCCGAATTATTAGGTAACTGGGCAGCATCCATTACTCGAAGCAGAATAAAAGATGAATCTTCAGACTTAAAATCAATATCATTTGAATCAGGATCGATTCGAGTAGCAACAAGAAAGCTTAAGCTAGGAATCCCCCCGACTTTTTTTCTTTCATTATCGTGAATTTGTACTTTTGCACTTTCATAGTTTATTGAAAATAATTCTCCTACATATTCATTTTTCTGTATTAAAAGAGTAAATAATCTTTTTGCATCTCTTTTCTGGATGTTTTTTAAATCTTCGGTAATCCCTTTTTCAATATCCATTTTTTACTCCTTGAAGCATTATATCATATTTTCCGAGGCCACGGATGGCCGAGGACTACAAAACTCTTAAGCCTGGTATTGAACATAACGTTCCAGGCGTATGCGACGTTTTCACCGTAGCGCAGCGGAGGTGAAAATGTGGCGAAGCCCAAGCGACCGCAGGGAGCGCCGCGCATGACGCTGTGTTATATGCAGTACCGCGCCTCCTTTCAGCCAGC
>WJKH01000060.1 GCA_014729235.1 Candidatus Dojkabacteria bacterium
CAGTAATGAATTCCTTTGTAGAAAGATTTAACAGAACGTTAAAAGAAGAAAGTTTGATATATGAAGAAGTTTGTACTGTAAAAGAAGCAAATGATATTTTAAAAGAGTACATAATACGATATAATCTTCTTAGAATTCATAATGGAGTAGGTAAGAAATCTCCTTTTGAGAGGTATTCAGAACTTACTTTTCAAGAACCTATAGAGTATATTGAAGAGAAGCTACCTACTTTGTCGCAAATGTTATGGACTTCTTCAAAAGTAGACAAACCGCCTAATATAATGATAATATTAATCTATATACGGTATTCGAAATTCAAAAGACATTGCTCTATTGATTTTTGAATTTCGTAATTCACATAAGTTATGTAAATTTATAAATAAATATTTAATGAATTTCTTTGAAAAGCTGATAAAGCCTGTATACTCACGCGAGTTTTATGCAAAGGCCGCAAAAGAACCTGCAAAAAAAGCAATTGGTTTCTTTACGGTGTTTACAATACTCTCAACCTTAATA
Source organism: Candidatus Dojkabacteria bacterium (assembly GCA_014729235.1). Classification (GTDB taxonomy): domain Bacteria; phylum Patescibacteriota; class Dojkabacteria; order SC72; family WJKH01; genus WJKH01. The sequence goes on from WJKH01000060.1 coordinate 517, forward strand.
TTGGCTATCTTTTTCGTTGCTTCGATGGGAATCAAGCTAGTCAAATTGCCTTCTGCTCTTGATGAAATTGAAGATTTCCCAGAGATAAGAATTGCGAATGGAGAACTCTATTACAGCGGAGAAATGCCCATTGAATATGACAATGAAGGTCAGTATTTTGCAGTTGATACTACAGGCACATTAACAGAAATTCCTTCTGAATACTATCGAGGTGCTCTTTTTACAAAAAATACAATGTTGTTCCGAAGCGAGGAATCACCTCAAGACATGGAAATTACTTATAATCAGCTACTCGAAAACTTTGGAATATCAAGCTTTGAGCTGGATAAGGAAATTGCTCAAGACTACATTAATACATATGGGTCAATGCTGCTGATTGGTATGATGGTCGCAGGTCCAATTGTAATGATTATTTCAAAATTAATATGGGGATTTATCGCTTTGCTTGTTATGAGCCTCATAGGAACACTGATTTTATCAATTATGGGAGTTAAAGAAGATTCATTTAACAAGAGCTTGATTATCAGCGCATACGTAACTGTACCCCTAACCTATATTGCTCTAATCGGAGCCTTTATTAATAAGCTAAAGGCACTTGCAGGAATAAATTTCTCATTGGGAGCGATTTGCTGCCTAATCCCCCTGACTTGGGGATTTATTAAGTGGACAATCTTCTTTGTGATTGGGGCTTCTGGTGTCCAAAAATCCAGCTAATTTATAGTGTGTAAAAATTCTTAATCTTGTGTTTTATACATAGGATAGCGCTGAAACATATTGGAGTTACTATTCGGTGGTTTCACGCAAAATGCTTTTAAGAAAGAGTAAAATTTCGAGTATCGCAACGTGAAACCGCACCCGAAGGGATTCGAACCCCCAATCTTTGGTTCCGGAAACCAATGCTCTATCCGGTTAAGCTACGGGTGCCCCCGCTAACCTATAGCGGTAGAATATTAAATTGCGTAATTAATATCAACACAACCAAAAAAACTACATTTGCTCAACTACACGAATTCCCAATAAAGCAAGACCACTCTTCAAAACAACAGAAACAGCCTCAACCAGTTTGAGCCTCGCAGCAGCGACATTAGAATCTTCCAGCCCCAAAACTGAGTGCTTATCGTAAAAATTACTAAAAAGTTTGGCCAGCTCGAAAAGATAATTACAAACCAAATGCGGAGAAGTCAGTTCATAAGCTTTCTCAGCAACGCCTGGAAACTCGGATAGCTTTTTCAAAAGATCGATCTCCTCAGAACTGTTCAATACTTCATCGAGAGAATCAGGTAACTTCGCATTAACTCCATTCTTTGCAGCTTTCTCCAGAATTGAATTAGCCCGAGCATACCCGTACATGATGTATGGTCCTGAGAATCCTTCCAATACTACAAAGTTTTCAGGATCAAAATTTACATCTTTGTGAAATTCACGTGATAAAATTAAAAATTTCAGAGCAGCTATACCAACAGCAGATGATATCGCATCTATCTCATCAGGTTTATATTTTTTTCTGGCAGAAATCTTTGTTTGTGCCTGCTCTATCGCCAATTGGATCAAATCCCTACCTTTCAGAGCATTTCCTTTTCTAGAACTCGTTTTCTTATTTTCGATCAGCAGCCAGCCAAAAGGAATATGCTTAAATTTACCTATATATTCAGGATGCAAAAGCTCAATCGCTTTAATTACAGCCTTAAAATAGTCAATTTGCTCGACCGAAGTCATCATAATTGATAAATCCAAATCGGGATAATCCTCCATCTTCCGCTCTGCCAGCCCCATATCTTTCCCCGAATACGTTGGATTACCTTCGCTATTAATAAAAACCCACGTCCGAAGACCGTAGTCCTCACCCCTAAAAATAACCGCTCCATCATCCTCTTGAAAAATTGCTTCTGGACCTGTATTTGACTTAATTATTGCAACAGCATCTTCGGCAACCGAGCTTTCAGGATAATCCTCGTCATGAGCCACATCCAGGTATTGAAAGATTTCTTTCTGGTGTTCTTTGCTGACCTTTCTCCAAAACAAGTACATCCTCACAACTTCACTATTTTCGGTTTTATCGGTATTTTCATTTTTATAATAAGCGTAGATTTCTTTATTAATCTGTCTTATTTCTTTTTGAGCCCTCTTATCCTCTTTGTACTTCTGAGCCGCATAAACATAGCAATCATCCATGTATTCAGCTCTCAAATTAATATCCCAAGTGATAAAGTCATCGGGAATCCCTTTCTGCATGCTGCCCCAAGTACATTTTGCCACCTGCATCCCGACATCACCGTAATAATTAGCCGTAATAACGTCAAAACCCATATTTTTATAAAGATTCTCTATACAATTTCCCGAGATTAAATTCTTTACGTGACCCACATGCATTGCCTTATGAGTGTTGATATCCCCATACTCGATCATAACCTTTCTACCCTGCCCAAGCGAGCCTTTCCCATAATCCGAGTTAATTTTTTCCAGGACTTTTTTGTAATCTTCGTCAGCTATATGGAAATTGATGAACCCAGGTTTCACAACCTGGATATCGCTTACTGATGGCACTACTTTGAGACTACTGACAATGTCCTTCGCAAAATCCATTGGGGATTTCCCTACTTTCTTACTCAATTTCAGAGCAATTGTACTCGTTTTATCTCCAAACCTTGGATCGGTAGTATTTTTAACTTCAATATCATCAAGCGTGACATCCACACCCAGACTGGCAACTGATTCATAAATCGACTTTTGTATCGCCTTATCTACTTTTTCCATGTCATAATTGTATCATAAATATAAAAAAAGAGGCACTGGAAAGTGCCTCTTCACAAGACAATCCCAATCTCAACTACTCGGCATAACGAGTTAGTGGAACTTCATTGTCTTTAAAAGAAATCTTGTATGATTCACTGCTTGCTTCAAGCAAACCACCGATAGGCTTGTAGTAGAGACTAAATTCTACAGTTTCCCCCGGCTGTAAAGTAATATCAAATTCCCCATCCTGAAGCTTTGAATCATAGGAATCAGCGGATTCTTTGAACTCATAAGCCTGAGAAATATTCGATTCCAGTGCCGAAGAAAATTTAAAACTTGCATCGGAGAGATCAAATTCTCCAGTGCCCGTATTCTCAACCATAATATCAACCTTTACAAACATTTGCTGACTTTCTTCCGGGTCAATTGTAGTGAGTTCAAAGTCTTCAGACATATAGTCCCAAGTTACATCTTTAATAGTAACTTTTACAGCTTCTTCCTCGAATACAGCGTTCTGGTATTCAATCACTTGATTTTGAGCAACTACCTCATTGTCAAAGTCTTCATACGACAGTTCATCAGAACCACCGCAAGCAGATAAAAGAAGTGCAGAAGCGACAGTTGCAGCGATTACCGCCCCTGCTTTTGCTATCTTTTTCTTCATTAAGTTATTTATATTAAAATTTAAATCACACGTTACATGCTATCTTTTAAACAGATTTTCTGCAATACTTTTTAATATTTTTAATACGCACCCGGAAGGATTCGAACCCTCAACCCTCGGTTCCGAAGACCGATGCTCTATCCAGTTAAGCTACGGGTGCCCCCCGCTAACCTACAGTTGTAAAAGACACTACTTTTTCTAAAAGATCTAGTCCAAAAGAAGATTTTAACTGATAACATTACACAATTATACAATATAGCTAACCTCTAGTAAATTAAAGACTTAATAATGCCAAACACTATAAGTTAGCGGGCCTGTAAAATCTCCTCAAACCGCTTTAACTCTTCAGGTTTAAACCCCTTGTGATTAGCAAAATTCTCATCAAGAGTCTTCCCACTTCGGAAATTCTGAACAGTAAATCGCTTCGCCCCCTTGACCAACTTTGCAATTCCGACAGCGGATGAATCATCGTGCAATGCCGGAACAAAAGTCGTCCGAAACTCGTAATCGACCCCCGACTCCATAATTAGGCGAATACTTTTTCGGATTTTTTTTAGATCAACATCAACACCAGACGTCTGAGAATACTTTTCCGGAGAATTTTTAATATCCATTGCCCAATAGTCCACAACCTTGGCCTTATTCAGCGCCCTAATCCTTTTAGGAATAGATCCGTTCGTATCCACCTTAACCAGAAAATCCAATTGTTTGACCTTTTTTAGAAATTTGAGAAGACCTTTGTGCAACAACGGCTCACCTCCTGTCACAACTATGCCATCAAGCTTGCCAATACGTTTTTTCAGAAAGTTAAGTACGTCGTCTTCAGTAATCTTGGAATCTTTGGAAAACATTTCTGTCACTAATTCAGGGTTGTGACAAAAAGGACAGCGGAAATTGCATCCGTGTGTAAATAAAGTAGCAGCAATTCTGCCCGGATAGTCAATCAAGGTTGTTTTCTGAATTCCAAAAAATTCCATAGTATAGTCAAAAAAGATGGGAATGAATCGGAGCAATCATTCCCAAATGCAAAAGTCAACTAAATCAGCAGTCACATTGCATTTTTCTTGCAGTCGTGCTTGGTGATTTTTGTGAATTGTAATTTTTTCGTTTATTCCACTCAGATTTTTTGCCGCGGTTCCAGTTTTTAACAGGGCTCAGGTAACCGACAACTCTGGAATAAACCTCACAAGGAGTACGTTTAGACTCAAGTTCTTTACGAGTCATAGTGGTGAGCAGATTAAATTATTTATTCTTACCGACTTTATCGTGACTATTGTCAACTATTTCTTTCGAAATATCAAGTGATCAAATTTATATATCATGTCTTATAGCGAAATCACCCGTTCTGAACCGCCAATTGATATTTATTTTTTCAATCAAAGACACAGTTTAAACTAAAGCTTACTTTTTCTTGGATTTCTTCTTAACCCCGCTTCTCCGCTTTGAAGAATCCCTGTCGTTAATCTCTTTCAAAAGCCTTTCATAATCCAATTCTTTATCACACTTGGGACAGTATCTGTGCTCTCCGGACAAGTATCCATGTTTAGGGCAAATACTAAAGGTCGGTGTTATAGAATAATATGGAAGCCTATAGTTCTCGGAGATTTTCTTTACCAATTTTCGAGTACTTTCAATTGAACCAAGTCTCTCACCTACAAATACATGAAAAACAGTCCCTCCTGTATACATACACTGAAGCTCATCCTGCGCATCCAAAGCTTGAAATACATCATCAGTCGCATCGACAGCCAGTTGAGTCGAATTTGAGTAAAACGGCTCAGCGCCCATGGATTCTACAGCCTCCTCATTCGCTACAATTATATCCTTGTACAATTCCTTATCTTTTTTGGCAAGACGGTAAGTAGCTCCCTCGGCAGGAGTCGCCTCCAGATTGAAAATCTCATCCTGTTCTTCCTGATACCCAAGAAGCCTTTTCCGCATAAATTCCATTACTTCTTGAGCAAATTTTTGACCTTTATCGCTTAGGAGATCATTTCCACGGCCCAAGAAATTCAGACAAGACTCATTCATCCCGTTAATTCCAATTGTGTTAAAGTGGTTTTTCCAATAAGAACCAAACCTATCTTTTACTGCCTGGAGGTAAAATCTTGAATACGGGTAAAGACCTCTCTCAGTTAATTCATTAAGTACTCCACGCTTAATAACTAGGCTTTCTTTTGCCAAATCCATTAACTTTCCAAGCCTTGAGAAATAGTCTTTTTTCCCTTTTGCCAAATACCCTATCCGTGCCAGATTTATTGTTACAACGCCAATACTTCCGGTAAGAGGATTTGCCCCAAACAAGCCGCCACCCTTTTTACGAAGTTGCCTATTATCAATCCTTAAACGACAACACATCGAGCGTACATCGTCAGGACTCATATCACTATTGATAAAATTGGAAAAATAAGGAATTCCAAACTTAGCAGTCATTTCCCAGATACTATCAAGATCAGAATTTTCCCATGGAAAATCCTTTGTAATATTATAAGTTGGAATCGGCCAAGTAAAAACCCTCCCGGCTGCATCACCTTCAATCATAACCTCAGCAAAAGCCTTATTAAACATAATCATCTCTTTCTGAAAATCGCCGTACTTATATTGCATAGACTTTCCGCCAATAACAACAGCCTCCTCAGCTATAGAGCCACTCGGCTTAATATCAAGTGTAATGTTCGTAAATGGAACTTGAAAACCCTTGTCTAGAGGCACATTCATATTGAAGATAAATTTCTGGATTAGCTGTTTTACTTCTTTGTACGACAAGCCATCATAATAAATGTAAGGGGCCAAGTATGTATCTACATTTGAAATTGCCTGAGCTCCTGCAGCTTCATGCCGGACTGTATACAAAAATCGAAATATTTGGTCAAAAGCACTGTCCAGATGCTTGGGAGGAGCACATGACACCTTCCCCGGAACACCTGTATATCCTCTAACCAGCAAATCCTTGAGGTCCCACCCATTACAATACGTTGATAAATAGCCAAGATCATGAATATGAAAATCCGCATTTATATGGGCATCACGAATTTTCTTTGGATATACCCTATCGAGCCAGTATCTGGCCTGCACAGAAGACGCTATATGGGTACTTAAGCCATGCAGAGAGTATTGTTTATTGCTGTCTTCATTAACTCGCCAATCTGTCGCATTAATATAGTCATCAACTAACTCAAAGACATTAACAAGCGACTTTTTCTTTTTACTATTACCCATTATTGACTGTAAATAAATCAATTTCGCCCCGACAACTCAATAACTGTCGGAATTTCGAATTCAAAAATTATTAAAACACTTCCTCTCTTTAAATTCAGACTTCTTACCTTTATTCCATCTCTGAACAGGTGCAATTTTGCCTACAACCCGGCTGTAAACCATACACTCCCTCCCACAATCAGGACACTCAAAATGCTCTCCATTGACATAACCATGCTCCTCACAAATACTGAATGTAGGAGACAAGGTAAAATACGGCAATTTATAACCCTGAGCGATCTTCTTTACTAACTCTTTGGCCTCCGCTCCGCCATTTAGCCGTTCTCCAATAAAGCCATGAAAAACAGTCCCTCCAGTATACTTGGCCTGCAGATCATCTTGCAAATCCAGAGCTTCAAAAATATCATCAGTGTATCCAACGGGTAACTGAGTCGAATTTGTATAGTACGGCGCAGCCCCTTCACGATAAGCTTCTTCATTTGCAACGATTATGTCAGGGTAGAGGTCTTTATCCATTCTAGCTATAGCATAGGAAGCCCCCTCTGCCGGAGATGCCTCGAGATTGTACATTTCACCTCGCTTTTCTTGATACTCAAGAAGTTTCCTATTCATAAAATCAAGGACTTCATTTGCAAACTCCTGTCCAAGATCACTCGTAATATCATGCAAATCCTCTTCTTTATCCGGCTCAAAGAAGTTTAAGCATGCCTCATTCATACCGATAAGGCCTATTGTATTAAAATGATTTGTCCAGTACTTCCCGGTTCTTTCTTTGATACTCCTTAAATAGAATTTCGAATACGGATACAACCCCTTCTCTGTCAGTTCCTCAATTAATCTCCTCCTGGAAGATAAACTTTCATCGGCTACGTCCATCAAACGCCCGAGCTTTTCGAAAAATCCTTCTTTATCCCCTTTATTTAAATAAGCCAATCTCGGAAGATTGATAGTAACATAACCAATACTGCCAGTAAGCGGATTTGCTCCAAAATAGCCTCCTCCCCGTTTTTGCAACTCGCGATTATCGATTCTAAGCCGACAACACATCGACCGGGCATCTTCAGGGTCCATGTCACTATTTACAAAGTTTGCAAAATAAGGAATTCCATATTTTGCAGTCATCTCCCAGAGACCATCCAAATTACTATTTTCCCAATCAAAATCCTTCCCAATATTGTAAGTAGGAATCGGAAAAGTAAACGCCCGACCTTTCGCGTCACCTTCAACATAAACCTCGATCAAAGCCCGATTGAACATATCCATTTCTTTTTGAAAATCACCATACTTTTCATCCTGCGGTTTACCACCGATTATAACTGCTTGATCCTTCATATGACTTGGACACTCCAGATCCAGAGTAACATTTGAAAAAACAACCTGTCCACCGGATTTAGTTGGAACATTCATATTGTAAATGAATTCCTGCAATCCTTGCTTCACTTGCTTATAGGATAGATTATCGTGCCGAATAAATGGAGCAAGATATGTGTCCAGACTCGACACAGCAACAGCCCCGTCCGGAGACTCATTAGTAAGCGTATACATAAAGTTCACAAGTTGCCCAAGTGCCGATCGAAAGTGCTTTGCAGGTGCAGAAGTTACATTTCCCTGAACACCGGTAAACCCTTCAAGCAGAATATCCTGCAAATCCCAGCCAACACAGTAAGCACTAATTGTCGAACTTTTATGTATATGAAAATCCTTATTATTATGAAGATCCCGCATCTCATCAGAATAAACTTCGTTCATCCAATACATTTCACACAGATCCTCCACCATATTTTTATACATTCCCTGCAGATGATAATCATATGAAGAATTTCCATTTACTTTCCAGTTATCACGCTTCAGGTAGTCCGAAATCCAGCCCCCAACATCAAATAAGTTCTGAATATTTCGAATCCGTGAATGCAAGTCCCTGTACAAAATGTATGCTTTTGCAGTTTCGGGAAGACGTTCAAGAACAAGCTGCCTTTCAACTAAATCCTGAATCTCCTCAACAGTTGGAATTTCGCTATCAGAGGTACGCTTCTTTAATTCTTTTACCACCTTATCAGAAACCTTTTGAGCAGCTTTCAAATCTGCCTGTCCGACGGAATCCATTGCCTTCCAAATTGCTTGAGTAATCTTGTCTTGTTGAAAAGGCACTACCGATCCATCTCTTTTCTTAATTTCAGTCAATTCGTCTCGTTTTTTACTAACTCGGGCAGTTTTCTTTTTCATTTTGAATTAAGTTTTTTAAGTGATTTAATTTCTTTCTCAAAATCCTCTAGAGACTCAAAACCCCTATAGATTGACGCAAATCGCATATACGCCGGACCATCAAGCCACTTCAATCTAGTTAAAACCATTTCCCCAATATCAGAAGATTTAACAGTCTTTGATTTTCTACTCAATAATTTTGACTCAATATCGTCAATAATTCTGTGCACCTGTTCATCCTCAACACTCCCCTTCCGAACACTCTTCATAATACTTTTATTTAGCTTTGACCTGTCATACTGTTCAACCGTACCATCACGCTTTTCAACATTGATTTCTACATTCTCTACACGCTCATACGTAGTAAATCGTTTAAAACACCTCAGGCACTCCCTTCTTCTACGAGAGATCCCTTCATCGCTATCTCTTTTATCAATAACCTTGGTTTTATTTGATTTACAATATGGACAACGCATTTTTATTAATATCAATATATTGTGGTCAAGATTATACTTACATACAATATGTTGTAGGTCAAGGCCTTGACAAGAAATATCTAAGCGCGCCATAAGTTTATCCTAATATTTCTGAAGGATTTTTCACCAGGAACCCTGGGTAGACTTTCTCTACAAGGCAGAGCATAGAGGTTGTGCTTTTAATGTCGATAAAAACTCTCAATAAGTTCACAACAGCCCGTCGGCCACTATTTAAACTAAGCGCCAATAAAAGAGCTTATAGTCCACGAATTGATTAATAGCTGTTGAAAAAGTATAATCTCATTATGAAAGTATCAAGAATTTTTCAGGTTATCTCAGCCATTACAATATTTTTCGCTACCACCGGATTAGTTAAAGCTCAAGAAAACCTTACAACCATAACCTATATACCTGATGACAACTATGCCTACTCTTCTATAGAAGCTATCCCGGCAGATTTGCAAAATTCAGTGAAGATATCAGTTGAAAATGATTTTGGACAAATTAAATTCCACGAGCCGGTTAACCTAAACAATATCCCTGAACTTGAAAGTAAGATTGATAACAATATCACTCTTAAAAAGAATTACCTCCGCATCAATACAGACCAATTTCCCGAAATTAATATCCCTGCGAAAGTAACCTTCTTTAATACAATCCTTGCAGACCCGGGCGAATCAACTATAGAAGAACTCGGATACGACATTGAACTCTCGCATCAGGGCAAGAAGGAAGCTTCAGAAATAAAGTTTATGCACAAAATTTCTGAGGATAACTTAGTTGAGCATGGAGATTTGTTTTACATGAGCCCATCTACAAAAGCCTGGCTAATTGCAGAAATAACTGATTGGACAGGTGAATACTATCTTGAGCCAAACATGACTGTATTCGGTCAAGTCGAAACCACTCAATCAGCCAATTTCTTTTCCCTAAGCGGAACAATCAATGATATTGAATCGAAAGTCTCAGTCTTCTTTGACAATGAATTAATTGACACAGTAGAACCCCTTCCAAACGGCGTAATCTTCAAAAACATCGAACTCACAAACAACGTATCAAAAGTAAAAGTTATTGCACAAGCTTCTTCAGAAGCGCAGCAAATTGAAACTTTTGATATTAATTATGAGCACACGCCCCCTTCTATCTGGAATAAACTTGGAAATATTGCACAATCCATTCTAGTCTTTGGGATTATAACAGTCTTGCTTTACGGGACTCTTATCGGTCCCCGACTTAAAAAGATGAAAAACAGCGACCGAGCTTAGTAATAAGTTAGATTCTTTAATTCAGTGCAGCTTTTGAATAACATATGGAGTGATTTTGGGAGACAAGTCGACTGACTCAACGCTGGCGCACCCAACAGGATTCGAACCTGTAACCTTTGGTTCCGCAAACCAATGCTCTATCCGGTTGAGCTATGGGTGCCCCCGATAACCTATAGTAAACCACGTAGCATAATCACTTACTCTAGACTACTCAGTAAACCTTATGCCGGTTTCGCTGCACGATTATACAACATCACCCTCCCTCAGTAAATCCAAGTTTTAATAATTCAACACACTATAAGTTAGCTGGCTAGTAGGCACGTGCAAACAATGTCACCGCCCCTCCCTCATCACCTGAGTAAAAGCATTTACCTGTAGCCCTTTCAAGCCCCTTATCAATATCATCTTCTTCAAAAGGCATACATCTGGTAGTAGCCTTAGTTTCAGCCTTAATCTCGCTTTCAGGGGCACTATCCTTCTGATCAAACATAACCTTAACATACCCACGATCACGCTTAATTACCTCCTTAAATTCAGCATAAGAAGAAACTTCCCTTGTATTTTCGGCTGTAAATTCTTTGTGAGCAGCAAGCATATCATCTCCAATCTCAGCAAGCTTCTGAGTGACCCATTCTCCAAGGCTATCAATTTTTATACTATCTTTTTCACCATTAAACCGGATAGCAAAACTTAACTCACCGGACTTAATTTCCCGAGCACCAATTTCAAGGCGAATAGGAACACCCTTCATCTCCCAATTCGCAAATTTCCAACCAGGAGAGTTATCACTCCAATCTACCTCATACCTAACCTCGGCCAGGGCAGGTTTCACGGCGCTAACAATGAATCTTTGCAATGTTTCACGCTCTTTTTTAAATTCGTCACCTGATTTAGATATTGGAATGATCACAATTTGTACTGGAGCAACCCGTGGAGGTAAAACCAACCCCTTGTCGTCGCCATGTGCCATTATTAGGCCTCCAATCATTCTCGTAGACATCCCCCAACTCGTCGCCCATGGAGTTTTCCTATCACCATTTTCATCAAGAAAATCCACACCAAAGGACTCAACAAATGAATGCGACAGCAAGTGGGTAGTCCCCACCTGCAAAGCCTTTCCATCTTTCATAAGGCTCTCGACAGTGTAGGTCTCCTCTGCACCCGCAAATTTTTCAGCCTCGGTTTTCTTGCCAGCTACAACACATAAAGATAGATTATCTTCCAGAAACTTGCGATAAACTTTTAATGCGTCTAAAACCTGAATATTTGCCTCTTCTTTTGTTGCGTGCAACGTATGCCCCTCTTGCCATAAAAATTCAGATGTTCTGAGGAAAGGAGTTGTCCGTTTTTCCCATCTCACAACATTCCCCCATTGATTTATCTTGTATGGGAGGTCTCGGTAGGACTCGATCCAATTAGCAAACATCGAGTAAATAATTGTTTCAGAAGTAGGCCTGACTGCTAGCTTCTCCTCCAGCTCCTTTCCACCAGCGTGCGTAACAGTTGCAACTTCCGGAGCAAACCCCTCTACATGATCAGCTTCTTTCTCCAGAAATGAGTACGGAATAAATATTGGGAAATAAGCATTTTTGGCTCCCATGTTAACAATTCTTTGATCAAGTTCCTTCTGAATTAATTCCCAAATCGCATATCCATATGGCTTGATCACCATACAGCCTCTGACTGGCGAATAATCGGCTAAATCAGTTTTTAACACAACTTCCTGATACCACTTTGATTGATTTTGACTTCGGGGAGTCAACTTATCAAGCTTTTTAATGGCTTTCGCAGAATCTTGTTTTCCCATAATTAATATTAATTAAAAATTTAACTACGAATCAATGAATTAATTCTTCTCTACTTCCTTGTTGCGCTTTATAGGACACCAGGCAAAATATAACTATGTCCTGTAAAAAGAAAAACCTCACCTCCACAAGCAATTTACTTACTTGTGAAGGTGAGGTTTAACCACACGTTACCACTTCACTTTTTCTCTATCATCACTGAGAGAGAACTCAATAACTGACTTCATCAGTCCGCCAATTAACTGCAAATCCAAATTGGCTTTGGGAGAGTTAGTATCAAATGTCCTCTCTTGCTCCGCGATAGGATGTCGCTTCACTACAAATTCGCAATCTACTCTATTATATCATGAATATTTAATGAAATTCAAACAGGACTGTCAACAGAGACATAGAAGGTAGAATACATTTTGTGCATTTTTACAAGCGCGCAGTCACGATACTGGAAAACCTTAACCGCAACTCCCCTTTCCGTGTGATACCATTCAGCTCCTTTTTCAACCAGAAAAAGCTGGGCTCGATCTCAATTTGAGACTGCAAATCACAAAACCTAATAAGCCTAAAAGCCCTCCTCAATTGCGATAGACTCCACAACCCTTAGCTCATCCCCCAATCTCTCATCAGGATCGGATAAGTTCACATCTTTAAACAAGTCATCACGATTACTCAAGTCATCCAAAGTAGTCCAAAAAAATTCAGCCTCCCCATCCTTTGGCTGACGCAACTTTCCTTTCGGATTCTTACCCATAAACATAATAAAAACAACGTCTTGAATTGGAGCTCCCCCCTCTTTCTCCTTACGAACTTTATGATAAATTTGACGAATTACGAGATCAGCCTTCAAACCAGTCTCCTCCAACAATTCACGTTCAGCAGCTTCAAAAAATGATTCTCCAAACTTTACCTTCCCCGTCATATTCCCAACGCGACCATAATACGGCTCCTTTAATCTTTTTGACATTAAATACTCCGGAACACCATCTTCGTTAATCCTTTGTAAATATATCAAAACACTAACCTTCGGTAACCGCTCCACAGAAAGCCTTCTATCTTGAAAATCAAGATAATCAACATATTTCTTGCCCTCAGTCGTCAATTTATACACCCTATCAGATTTACTTACATATCCAAGCCTGACCAGTTCCCCGAGATGATAATTAAAATGCTCAGAACTTATGTCACTAATTTTGCCCGAAAGTGTGCTAAATCTTTGCTTGGGCTTGAAAGTCAACTCTTTTAAAATCCGTTTTTGATACCTATGCATTTTCTCAGTAAACTCAAATTACTATCCGAATTATACCCCCCAGGCAATACCCAATCCACTCAAATTAATTTGAGTAGCTGTAGAAAATATCAACTGAGACTATAACTGAGCAATGGCAGCCTTTATTGCTTCAAGAATGAGCAGCGCGCATTTAACCCTGACACTGTTCTTATCCAGACCAACCAAATCAAGAACATAATCGCTGGATAAGTCCTTAACCTCATCAATATGCATCTCGACAAGCTTATCAGTCAACATAGAAGCAGACGCAATACTAATCGCACAGCCTCTTCCTTCAAATCCAATCTTTGAAATGCGCTGCTCTGATAACTTAATTTCTACCTTCAGAGTATCCCCGCAAGACAAATTGCTCGCAACCCCACTTAAGTCAGGTTCTTCAACCTTTTCGTTGTGCTTAGGATTGCGATAATGATCCAGTATGTTCTTTTTGTATATAGTTTTTGAGTTCGATCTCAAGACTTTCTTTCTAATAATTAATCTTATAACTTGAAAATTGGCTACAAAAAATTAACAAATGCTGAGCGCTTAAAAGCAAGTTCTGAACTACTTTTCCACAGTAAATTGCAAGTACTCTGTTAGTCGTTAGAGTCGTTCAAGATCCATTCCCCTATGTATTCTACCCTTTTTAGTTATCCCTGGTAAAAAACGCACCCGACCGGAATCGAACCGATAACCTACTGCTTAGAAGGCAGTTGCTCTATCCGATTGAGCTACGGGTGCTCATACTTTTTTTGTGTAAACAGCTTTACAAACGTATTATCTCTCATCCACTATAGGTTAGCGGCGCAAAATCATTATACAATACTTCAAGTAAACGGTAAACCCAGATTAAAAGGTATTTAAGCCTAGAGCAATAGCCGATCTTTTTCACTAAAGTTTCTCAAGCTTCAACCCACTAAAGCTCAACCGCCACATCGCCAGAAACAGAGGTTACAAAATATCCAATCCCTAAATTTTCGAAATTTTCAATAGCCTCCGGACTTGGATGCCCAAATTTATTATCCGCACCAATACTGCAAACCGCTATGCCAGGCCCCACCCTGCTTAGAAATTTATACGAATTCGAAGTATCTGAACAATGATGTCCCGCCTTCAATACGCTTGTATGGAGACTGGGAAATTCATGAATCAACGCCTCTTCAATCTCAACCTCCGCATCCCCCATCAATAGAAAATCAAACTCGCCATATGCCGTCTTAGATTCCAAACACTTCCCTCCCAACACTATTGAATCGTTATTAATATTGCCATCAAAAGACTTTATAATCAGATCTTTCTCGCCACCTCCTACCAACCCTCCGCCATCGATACTACCCGTCTCGTCAGCAAACTTGCGTTTTATAGGGTTTAATACCACAACCTTGCAACGTCCTATATAAGTGGCTGTCAAATGTTCAACCTGAATAAGCTCATCCGCACTTAAAAAATACTCCCATTCTGGACTTGGATACTCAACTGCATTCACCCAGACTGTTTGAACCTCAAATCTCTCTAAAACATCAAACAGGCCTTCCATATGGTCCTTATGAGGATGAGTCAAAACTACTAATCTTAAATCACGCTCCCAGGGATGAAGATAGTTCTCTAACTTGTAAATAATTCGCCCATCTGGTCCTCCATCAACCAGACCAAACGTATCATCGCTTTGTATCAGAATTGCATCACCCTGCCCAACATCAAAAATTATTACTGCAGACTCTTCTCTATTTACAAAGTTTATAACCTGGAGCCTATATAAGATAACCATCAGAACCGAAACCATTATAACAGCATTCTTCCATATTAGCCTCATCAAACTATCCAGCAATCCCGAATTGTTTTTCAAAAAGTCCTTGATAATAACCATCTTCCCCTTCTGCATAAAAGCTTACTGTAAGAATAGCAATTAGCCCAATTAGGATATTAATTAGAATTCTAGACCATTCCCCGGTCATATCAAATGAAACTAAATCAATATCACCAAAGAACCTCACCACTAGCTCAAAATACTTGAGCTGAGCCCATACGACTAAATACATAAATTCACCCAGTGTCCCCCAAACAATAGTTATAAGAAAAGCAATAACTCCTATGAACATAGTATCTTCCAGAACCGGCAAAACCAACATATTGCAAATTACTGAAATTATCGAAAACTGACCGAAAGTTAAGACGGAAATAGGGAGAGTACTAATCGTACAACTTATAGTCGATACTACCTCAGTCGAAAAAACTAATGTCCAAAAACTACCTATCAATCCAGGAATCTGCTTTAATGGCTCAACCGCCATTTCTACTATGGGGCTCAAATATACTAAGCCAGCTGTGGCAGCAAGAGAAAGTTGAAAACCAACGTCAAAAAAGATTCTTACATTTATAAGAGCATACACAAATGCCGTAAGCGGTAAAATGCTATGAATCTCGCCTTTATAGCCAAAAAGTAACCCAATAATTGAAATCGTACTCATTATTCCGGCCCTTACAATTGAAGCAGAAAAGCCTGATAATAAACAGAATGCCCATATACAGATAATTGAAATAAGAAGCCTGAGCCGCTTTTTCAGAAAAAACGCAACTTTATTAACCATCAATACTATAAGAGTGATATTATATCCTGAAGCAGCAATAATATGAGTAGTTCCCGAAATTCTAAGACTTTCCTCAAAGCTATCCTCAAAAATTCGATTCTCCCCAATTAAAATGCCTATCAGTAAACCAGCTTGAGGCTCAGGCAATCTCCGCTGAATTTCAAGAACTACCGCCATCTTCAAGTCATATAACAAGTTTCTAACCTGATTTCCCTCTCTACCCAACCCGCTACAGTCAACCTCCGCATAATTAAGCTCATAATACACTTGTTTATTTCGCAAATACTCAACGTAATCAAACTCATCAAAGTTTTCCGGCTGTTCCAGCAACCCTTTAATTTCACATACCTCCCCCACTTTCTTACGAGGAAATCTTGCAGCTCTAGTTATAATCTTAAATCTCATAGTACCAGGATAATCATTACTTGATACTACAGTCCCTTTGAGAATTAACCTCACACTTTCATGACTATACTTGGGCTCCTCAACAATAACTCCCCGGTATACGACTTCAGTATCAGCATATTCCTCTACCTCCAAAATTAATTTCTTTTCTTGTGATATAAATCTCGAAACATTGATTACAGCAAGACCCAAGCTTACTAAAAGCACAATAATCGGAACCCTATAACTGCGATTCGATTTACTCACAAAACTTCCTACTGACAAAATGATCATGCCAATACCAAGAACAGATAAAAATGATATATTACTCCAGCCTATCGCCAAAAATACACAATAGCCAAGTGATAAAAGTAATACAGAGTTATCCATTATATAATTAAGCATCCCATAGCACCGGATTAAAAACCTACCAATAAACTCAACCCTCAGAGATTTAACCCCCCTTACAAATAACAAGCCTACTCTTTTGAACCAGGACCATTTCCTCACTTTTAAATACTAGAAGACTAAAATTATAGGCAAATATATGGCTCGAGCTTTCCAAAAGTAGAATCCCCAATCCCACTCACATTAAGTAAGTCTTTCAGCTCACCATAAGGCCGGCCTTCAATTATTTTTTGAGCGGTGGACGGCCCCACACCCGAAAGCGATTCAAGCTCCTCCTGACTTGCATTATTGATACTTACGCACATTGCCTTCTTCAGATCGTTATCCTGCAAATCCTTTCCTTCCGATTTTTCCTCCTTTTCATTCACCCCCGAAGGATCCTCTGCTAACTGCTTCAATTTGCAAACCACATCATCCTCAAATGGCACGTATATCTTTTCCTCATCCTGCAACTTTTTCGCCCTATTCATCTGCTGCGAAACAAACTTATATGCATACAAATCACTATAGAATCCTCCCGCTTTCTGCAGCACATTTTCCAATATTTCTCCCTCCTCAATGCAGTAAACCCCTGGATTAACAACCGCTCCACTCAAATCCACCCACATTTCACAATTTTCCACCTCTGCCTGATCAATTTCCTCTCTCTTTGCTACCAGTTCCGAAATCTCTATGTTAACCCCAGCACCAGGCTTATCTCCATCGGATTTTTCCAAATTCCTCAGCATACCTCTTACAATATACCCCGCCAAGAATCCAGCAACGAAAGAAATTATTGTTGCTATTGCAAATACAACCTGCTTTTTATCTCGGCCATCCACGCTCACAACCAAAACTATACAGATCAATTATTAAAAAGTCCTTAAAACATTATGAAATCCGAAAAACAAAGTTTACACCGTATATAAAAGAATTTGCATTTAAAAGATTAAATTTTAATCTTTAGTACAAACCCCATAACTGCAGCAAGAAACAGAGATAACTCCTTCCACATGAGTGATATGATTTAGAGAATCCCGGTATAGTAATTTCAAACTTCTATTATCCCCAAAACTCTACTTGTTATTCTTAATTACCACAAAGACCAAGACCCCAACAGCAAAAACTAAAATTCCTGCTAAGAGCCACCAATATCCCGCAACAAGATCTTCGAAAAATCCACGCTCAATAATCTCTACTGACTCGATCTTAATTTCGCTCCAAGGCTTGTACTGCTGATCAGTATCAACATCTTCAATTTGGTCAACAACGCTGTAACCACGAATCACCCGACCAAAAATCGTATGTACCCCATTCAAGTGCTCTGCGTCCGCATCTTCAGCTGTGATAAAAAACTGAGATCCATTTGAATCAGGCCCTGGATTAGCCATTGCTACTGCGTATGGTCCAAATTTTCGATCTTCAACTATCTCATCCTCAAAAGTATAACCGGGGCCACCAAAACCCTGACCAAGAGGATCACCAGTTTGAATTATGAAATCCTTGATTACTCGATGAAATATCAAATCATTATAGAAACCGTCACGTGCGAGAAAAATAAAGTTTCGAACAGTTTTGGGAGTTTCATCCTCATAAAGCTCAATAATAATCGGCCCATAGCTCGTATTTAGACGTGCTAAATAGTTCACGTCCTCATCAAGCTCAACATACTGAGGCTCATCATACATTCCATCACGATCTACAGGTTTCAATTCCCCAGCTTTCTTACGATCTTCATCATCTCCATTGGTATCACTATCATCCCCAGTCTGCCCATTGTCTTCTGTCTCTGCAGCGTCTTCGGGTGCAACACCACCCCAACTCCCCCAGAGACTATCTTCAAAAAAGTACATCCCAATGACCAAGACCGCTATACCTACTGCAGATAGGAGCAACTTATCCTGCTTTTTTATTTCGTCCCAGATTCCCATGACTTCTTAGTTTTTAATTAAATGAAACTGCGAACCATCAATTTTATAACTTCTCACAACTTCAAATATACTCTCCCCCTCACCACGCCCTACACTTTAAATTTCACCCGAAAGAACCCGATAATATTGATTCAATCGGAGCGTCATTAAAAGCAAAGTCATATACTTACTACTCTGCTACTAGAATTGATACCTGGACGTAAATATCATCATCAAAGTCATTTATAACCTCAATAGAATCGTCTCCGGACACACGGTAATAGTAGTCATCTCCCAATCCTTTCGAAGTAGGATTGTCACCATCTTCTGAATCAGAACGAAGCACATTAATCATAGAAACCTTAAGATCAAGGTCATGCTCAAATTCCACAGTCTCACCAGCAGAAACTTCGATCCAATCAGACCTGACAAACACATCTCCCGAAAGCACTCCATCTGAGCTTAGATTAATAACCCTGTCACCATCGGAGTTTCTCACAGAGAAGTCATTGTTCCCCGAGTCGTCACCAAGTTCAACTCTCACATTCCCCTGATTTCCCATAATATTCCCATCTATAGTCACATCCCCCATAACAGTGACATTTCCAACAGAGTCCACAGTGAAACCGCCATTGGCAGCGCTGAGAGTTGTTAAATTCAGATGATCAAAGTCAACTTCACCATTTTCGGCTGCTGTTTGAGCATCAGTCATCACACCTGCCACCTCTCTGGTATCAATTTCCTCTACTAAAGCAAGAGGCTCTCCCTCTTTTTCAGAAACAATATCCAATCCCTCAGCCAAAACCCCGGGTGGACTGTACCAAGTCAAATTAACAAACATCATAATTCGGCCTTCTCCGCCCTCGCCCTCGTTCAACGGTTCATTTAGCTCTTCAGCCAGATGCTTTACTTCGTTCGCTTTTTCCAGTACTTCGTCTACTTCATCAGACGACTCTATCTCCAAACCTGCTTCTGTCAATTTCTTGTCAATCTCACTACCAGCTGCAGATTTCTCGACCTCTTTAACCTCCTTCTCAATTTCGCTCACACTCTGTTCCAATTCAACCGCAACCTCTTCTGAGTCACCTTTTTCCCCATCATCAAAATCCTCCATCGCTATACCTATTACAATTCCGGGTTCACAATACTTACTCCCGCAAGCTTTCATTGCAAAACCTGACTTTGAAGAAGCAACAAGATAATCGCCGCGCTCAATTTCTCCATTCTCAGTAGTTACCTTAACAGGAACTCGACCGGCTAAAGCAACAGGTCTGGACTCGTAATCACCTTCTACCTGGTCCTGAGAAAGTCTCATCGCCGGCTTTGTTGAAATCACTCCAATTGAATTTTTATCATAATTTTTGTCGGATTTCTGTATAAATCCCGGTTTTTCACCAAAGGATACAACATCTCCTGCCGTTACATCATCACCCTGGATAAAGTAATCTTCCGCTATATCATAAGCTCCAGCCTGAGTCTGCAAACTATGAGACAGATATATTTTCCCATCATCTTCGTCAGGGTCAAAATCATTTCCAAACCAGATTGATCCAATATCAAAACCAGAATCAAATTTAAGGGCAGTTGAACGGCTAGGCTCATAACTAAGCTCATAAACTCCCCCATTAAAAGGACTGACATACAGAGAATCACTCCCTACTGCCATTGCCCTAATATCTCCTGAAAAGCCATTATACACCCCTGTCCATTCAGTCGCATCCAATACTCTGATATCTCCGGAATTCTCTCCAGTCCACAAGAAGCCCTTAAAACTAGTCATTTCTTCAACATTGGTACTAGGCACGTTTGCCGTAGTGTCAACCATCCAATTAGACCCATCATAATAATGAATCCTGAACAAAGTGGAGTCCCCTGCATACAAAGTTCCATTGTAGACAGCTAAAGACTGAATCGCTCCATCGGGATTCGTCCCCGAACTTACAGCTTTCCAGGCACTTCCATCCCATTTTTGAACATAATCACTTGAAGTTCCAGAACCGTCACCTGCGTACAATTCATTCTCATAAAAAGCTAGATGCACCTCTGCAACATAAGTTGGGGCAGTGCCTCCTGATAAAGCTGCCCAGCTCGGATCTACTTCGCTATTATATCTATGTACAATCGTTCCCGTATCATCTGCAACGTATAAGATTCCATTCCCAACAACCATATCAAGTATATCCCCATCAGGCTGCGGAGACACCCCGTTTCCCACACTGCTCCAGCTAGTCCCGTCCCAGATATGGAGATAGGAATCAGTACTCCCCGTTCCGTCAGCATCAACATCATCGCCTACATACAAATTTCCGTTAAACACAGTCATTGCTGAAATTGTACCTGTTGGACCGTGTATTGAAGGTACAGTCTGCCTCAGCCAACCACCTACATCATCCCAGACAAAAATCTCCCCCGCAGAGTCTCCGGCTGCGTACAGATGACCATCATAATACGCCATAGCACCACTCCAGCTAAATGAGGTCCCCCCGGTCAGCTGTGTCGCAGACAAAGCCTGCGAAGTAGAACTGCTCAGCAAAACATCCCCACTAAATTCTGCACCTGTACCGCTTATCTTTTGAGAAAGAGTAATCTCATCATTAACCGTATCATAACCTATCACCCCCTCATCCCCGTCTACTCCAATATGCAAACTTGTTGGGCCTAAATACATATCCTGCCACCTCGCTGTCGATGATCCCAAATCATATGTATCATCTGCACTTGGAAGCAAATCCTCACTCAA
>WJKH01000061.1 GCA_014729235.1 Candidatus Dojkabacteria bacterium
ACTGTGCACTGATTATGAACCGGATGAGGAGGGTAGGTATGATTGTGATTGGGATACGAGTAAATATCATAGTGATGTGAGGGTGGTGGCGTATGACAGAGCGGGTAATTTATCGGAGTTGGAGGTGGATGATGTGGTGGTGGAGTTGGCTGGCACCGGAGAAAACATCATTCGATACTTATTGCTAGCCAGCGGAGGGCTATTTCTCGTCGGAATCTTGCTCTATGCTGATATCCCCAAAAAATTCCATAAAAAATTGAAAACTATAAAGCATGGGAAAAACAATTAAAAACATACTGCTGTTTATCATCATAGCGATCGGACTCGTCGGGACACTAATAGTAATTGATTATCAAAGCAGTCAAAACGCCGAACACAGTAATCCTACTGCAGAAACGTTTAAAGATCGGATTTATTATGATGTATCACAATTATTGAGTGCGGGCGAGAGTTCTCAAAAACCGGAAAAGCCAAATGGAAATACACCCGAACAATTTCAATTTGAAGATAACTGGCAGCAAAATAAGCTTAAACAAACAGCATGGATACCAAACTGGGCTTTTAGGAGTGGAGTGGAAAGCCTCAAAGAAAACCCACAACAATTTTATAGTGTCTCGCCGGTTTTGTACAACGTTAATGCCGACGGAACACTCAAAGACCTAAATCCAAGCGGCTTGAATGAGATGGCAGAAATCTGCCGTGACAATAATATTAAAATTATCCCGTCGATAGCACTTTTTGACTGGGAGCGCCTTACAACGGTTTTAAACGATGAGACTAGCTATCAAAACCACATTGATGCAATTGTTTCAGAAATAGAAACCAACAACTGGGATGGCATCGATCTTGACTACGAATCCATCATAATTGAAGATAAAGAACTCTATCTTACTTTGCTTGAAGACTTAGCTGAGATACTTCATAAAGACAACAA
The DNA here is from genome assembly GCA_014729235.1 of Candidatus Dojkabacteria bacterium. Classification (GTDB taxonomy): domain Bacteria; phylum Patescibacteriota; class Dojkabacteria; order SC72; family WJKH01; genus WJKH01. Next base: position 935 of record WJKH01000061.1, read on the forward strand.
GATGCTTTCTGTGACTGTTGTAGCAAAATGGGGAGATAATGTAATCTATCCATCACTGCCACAGACCCGGGCTGTGCAGGACTGGGAAATAATTTCGGAATACGCAGATGAAATCAGGATTATGAGCTATGATTACACATATTTTGGCAGTGAGAATCCGGGTCCCATCGCACCAATGTACTGGATGATGTCAGTTTACAGTTATGCAATTGAGAAGATCCCTAAAGAAAAGATATGGATGGGAATCCATCTGTACAGCTACGAATGGAGAGATGCGAATCCAGATCTGCCGGAAGAGGAAAAAATCGAGGCTATCGATGAACTGCCTGATAAAGCAAGCTCATATGTGTATAGTAGAGTTCAGGAAATTATTGAAGAGCACGAAATAACCAGTTATCATCAGACCGGAGTTGAAGAGGGCTACGCACAGTATGACTGTGATGAAAAGTTTGTTTGTATGATTTACTTTCAGGACCAATTCGGAATACTGGCTCGGACAAATTTAGCAAAAAAGTTTGGGTTGGAGGGAGTTGCATATTGGAAACTGGGAGGAGAAGGGGACCTACTCTAATTAGGTAGCCTTTGGAATACTGCTGCGGAACCAATACAGTTTTTCTGGTGCAAATACTTTGTACAATAATCGAGATTATCCTATCGCTATAGGGATAAAAGCGTACAACCCAAATTGTTAAGATCTAATGAAACAACATTAAAATCCCATCCCCGCAAGAGAATTATGATTATTAATTTTAATGATTTAATCACTGCTCCAGACACATTTTTTATTAACACATCCACAGCTGGCACCATCGATTTTGCTCAGAGCAACACCACAATCTGAAACAACCCCATTAACTGGGCTGCAGACCTCATCCTGACAACCTGTAGCATAACACTGCTTATCACTGGAGCATTCGTTTTCGGATTCGGGCTGCTCAAATAGATCATAGTCAGGCCTACCGTGATAAGCACTGTCACCTTTCTCGCTTTCTATACATTTTTTCTCAGTAGAACAGGTAACTACACCCTTCTCACAAGAACAAGCATTACAATTATCAACTGCCTGGAAAGCATCGCCATTTACGTAAATTTGGTCGGAATAGGGACAGATCATAAACTCCTGAAGTGCGCCGGCATCATTTTGGTAGAACATCCGAAAATCAGTAAACTCTTCAATGTTAATACCGCTGATATCGTAGACTAGCTCGGCTATACACGAATTAGGATAATCAAGTCCATCGTTAACTAAATTAGTGCCAAGAATTAGTTTCGTGCCGTCAAAATAGTACAATCCTTCATGAAGCTTAATCTCATCATCATTGTTGCAGATAGTCTTTTCGCGCAAAACGACTGAAATTTGGCCTTCTGTGTACTCGACTTCATCCAAAACTACCCCTGCAGAAGCATCATTAAATTCATCATCGATATTTTGAGTCAGATAATGCGTTCTAAAAACCATGCCGAGAAAGTCAAATTTTGATTCCTCAAGAGGTGTAACCGGTTCACGATCGGGAGAGGTTAGGATTTCTACATCATCGGGCAATTGAGTCGACTCTTTGCAAACAAGTTCATTATCGATGCATTCACAACCCTGTGCACAATCGCAATCCTGATTGGGACAGTCTTTTTGTGTGAGATTATCAAGTGAGATTATGACTGCTACTACGGATCCTATGAAAATTATCAAAAGAGTCAAAAGAATAAGGCGAGCTCTGGTTTTATTCATGCTTTTGATTTATACTTTAACGAAAGTGCCTAATTCTAACATAATTTTAAGAAAAACTAAATAATGACCGATTCCCATTGCCACCTCGATCATGGGCTGCTTAAAGAAAATTTGGATGATGAGCTGGAAAGCTTCGTTAAAAATGGAGGAGTACGTATCCTTAACGCCGGAAGCAGTATTGAAGATTTTCCGCTGACAATTGCTACTGCTCGGAAATACAGGACCATCTATCCTAATTTGATAAAAAGCTCACTGGGATTGCACCCTGAAACCTTATACTCAAATTCTGTAGCAAGCTCAGAGACTATTAGCCTGGAAAAAGTAAACCTGCTGGTATCTGAATTTGAAAGTACTGTAGAGAAAAACATTGACTTGCTGTCTTCAATTGGTGAAACCGGTCTTGATTATCACCAGTTGATTGGCAGTGAAATTGATCATTCAGAGATTGAAAATGTAACAGAAGTAATTGAAGCACAAAAACTGTCTTTCCGGAGACATCTGATTAAAGCGATTGAACACAAGCTTCCGCTTACGATACATAGCCGTGAAAATCAAGGTCAGAGTGAGTGTATACAAGATTCACTAAAGATTATAACCGAAATAGGGAAGGGACAAATTCAAGGCAGCATGCACAGTTATACAGGCCCGATTGAGCAGCTTCAGGACATACTCGACTTGGGGCTTTTTGTCGGCTTCAATGGGATAATTACATACAAAAGCGGAGGTGATGTAAGAGAACTTTTGAAGCAAACCCCAATTGAAAGAATTTTACTTGAAACAGACGCTCCATATCTTCCGTTGAGACATAAAAACGCACAAAGTTATGGTAACCCAACAGACATACAAGAAATCGCCAAGGTTGCAGCGGAGATCAAAAATGTATCTGTAAAAAAACTTCTGGAAATAACCACAGACAACTTTATCCAGCTTTTTGGATAATTACTACAAATTCTCCACGCAAATTTCCCGAATCCGAAATCTCCGCGAGAGTTTTCATCACATCAGCCATGTCTCCGGTTACAATTTTTTCGTGTAGTTTCGTGATTTCAATAGCAACACATATTTTGCGATTATTATCAATCTCACCAATCTGCTGCAATAACTTTATAATTCGGTTCGGAGACTCATAAAGAATCACACTAGCTTCCAATTCCATGTATTCACCAAGTATTTGCAGTCTCTTCCCATCAGATTTCGGTAAGAAGCCCAGGAAAATAAATTTATCAGTAGGCAGACCGCTTACACTTAGAGCAGCAATTGCTGCATTTGGGCCGGGAACCGGTACAATCTCATAGCCGTTCCGCTTAAGCTCTGAAATCAGTTTGTAGCCGGGATCTGAAATGCCCGGAGTACCGGCATCAGATATTAAGGCAAGGTCCAGACCCAGATCCAGCTTTTCGTGTATCTTTTCAATAACTCTTGCATGATTTTGATCGCGATAAGACACAAGCTGAGTATGAATTTGGTACTTTTTTAGCAGCCTTTTACTGACACGCGTATCCTCAGCCAAGATAAATTGAACATTTTTCAATATTTCAACTGCACGAAAACTAATGTCTCCTAAATTACCTATCGGAGTTGCCACTACATACAGCTTTCCCATAATATTACCTAAGTGTTCAAGTTATTTATTCTTTTGAGAAGCTTGTGAGGAAATTTTCTCAGCATCATCAACGGAATAATTCCCAATCCGGGTTCGACGCAGCTCGACTGACGTTGCATAAACTTCTAGATTTCGGCCCAGATCGCGAACTATAGAGCGAATATAGCAGCCGCTTGCACACACAATCTCGATCTTAGCCCTTTCAATACCGTTTTTATCCGCCGGATCATAGCTCAGCAGCTTTGCACTGTAAACAGTGACCTCTTTCGGCTTCAGCTTAAAGTCTTTACCCTGCCTGGCAAGCTTGTACGCCCTTTTGCCATTGATTTTTTTTGCGGAATACCTTGGGGGCATCTGCAAAATTTCACCTTCAAATTTGCCAAGCTCTCTTTCAACAGTCTCTCTATCAAGTGATTTCATTAATTTTTCATCTTTACCGGAGATTTTTTGGGTAATTTTACCTGTACGATCTAAAGTATCAGTCTCATACCCAAACTCGAGCTCAACTACGTAATGTTTTTTCATATTCTGAAATTCTTGAAACCTCTTTGTTGATTTCCCAAGCAGGATTATCAATAAGCCGGTGGCAAAAGGATCCAGAGTACCTGCGTGACCAATTTTCTGCCCCCTCGGCAACTCTTTTTTTAACTGGCGTATTACATCATAAGAGCTAATTCCTGCAGGCTTATCTATTAATTTTATTGTATCCATTTCCACAAGTGCTAAATTTATAGTGTTCTGTTACTGAGCAAGCTGGCTTGGATCAGAGGAATTGCAACCTAGGCTACATCCCGGCATAATCCAAACTGATTTGCAACTCCGGACAAGCCATAAACCTATATTTCGCCATAAATAGTAAGATATTTACCAGTTTGTTATCCACTCGCAATTATACTATACATTTTTATACACCTATAGTACAATTAAATATGGAAAAAGCATTGATCTTCTCATTATATTTATTTCTAGGACTGATATTTCTGGGAATAATTGTAACCTATTTAATCGAGACTTTCATCTCACCTCTTTCAAGTACCCCGGATGATGTGGTTGATAAAATTATTAAAATTCTATCGCCGAAGAAAAAAGAAATTATTGTCGATTGTGGAGCAGGTAACAGCAATATGCTTATCCAGATAGCAAAGTCTGACCCTTCAATAAAAGCTGTTGGATTTGAGATTTCTCCAATACTCGGACTCTTCAGCAAATTCAATATTTGGTTCCATCAGCTTATACTGCGGGAACGATTTGAAGCTAAGATATATGTAACTGATTTGCTGATTCAGCATTTTGGCTATAAGGAGCTGAAAAACCCATCTGATAGCAATATTCTCACCAGAGCGAAGCGCATCGCAACTTCCTTCTTTATAGACATAATTGAGGTTGAACCTGTGGACAAAGTTTACTGCAATCTTCCTCAATCTATTCTTTATCTGTTTGAGCCGAAAGCCAAGTTTCTCTTGGAAAAAGGCGTTGATATCTATTTATATGACACTGTCTTCCCAAATCTCAAACCTCGCAAATCTCACAAACTATCAAACGGAAAAACTTTGTACCAATACTAGCATTATTAGCTTTCATTCTTTAGCTCGAAGAGATTTGCTCATAAGCGGCACAGATTGTAAACAGATTTAAAGTTCAATTATTTATTTGAAGCCCGGCAATTATCCTATGGAACCACTTGCTTCGAAATACAGACCAAAATCCCTGGATGACATAGTTGGCCAGGAAAAACTTGTTGGGAAAAACGGGCCAATAAGGAAATTTATTGAGAAAAACCGCCTCCCATCGATGATATTTTGGGGACCGCCCGGAACGGGAAAAACTACAGTAGCTTACATAATTTCACAGCAATTAGCGTACGACTTTCATAAACTTCAAGCTGTGATGCATGGAAAAGCTGACTTGCGAAAAGTGCTGCGGACGGCTCTCAAAAATCGCCAATACAACCGAAAAACCGTACTTTTTCTTGATGAAATCCACCGCTGGAACAAAGCACAGCAGGACGCACTTCTTCCATATGTTGAAAAAGGCATAATAATCTTGATCGGAGCAACAACTGAAAATCCATCATTTACCGTAAATTCAGCATTGCTGTCTCGCACAAAAGTTTTTGTATTTGAGCAACATACATTGGAAAATACTGTGAAATTTCTGAGAGAGGTAGCCCAGAAAGAGTATCCGAAGATCAAAATTGCAAAGAAAGTTTATGAACTTATGGCAAATTTAAGTAATGGAGACCTGAGAAGCGCCCTAAATATCCTCGAAATGTCAGTAAGCCTGTTGGAAGATAAGAAAACTGTCACCAAAGCACTTGTTGAATCGGCTATTCAGAAAACTATCTATCACGACAAAGCAGGCGAAGATCACTACAATATTATCTCTGCCATTCATAAATCTATGAGATCATCTAATCCAAGTGCGGCCGCTTATTGGATAAGCCGCATGTTAAAAGCCGGCGATGATCCTCTTTATGTAGCCAGACGGCTATTGAGATTTGCCAGCGAAGATATCGGAAATGCTGATCCACAAGCTTTGATTCTCGCAAATTCTGTTTATGATGCCTGTAATAAAATTGGGCGGCCTGAGTGCGATATATTCCTAATACAATTGGGAATTTACCTCGCAAAAGCTCCGAAAGATAATTCAGCCTATGTAATCGAGAGTCTGGCAAAAAAGGATGTTGAAGAATTTGGAAACCTGCCTGTCCCAATGCACTTTCGTAACGCACCTACAGAATTAATGCGAGATCTCGGGTACGGCAAGAATTATCAATATGACCACCAGCTCAGCAGCAAAAAATCCAATCAGCAGTGCATGCCCGACAAGCTGAAAGATCGAGATTATTTCCAAAATCGAAACAAAGATTAATGAGACGATTAACGAGACTAAGAGAGAACATAACAGCGTCCAAGCGGAGGTCTGGCGCAAAACTTGACCCTAGAGTTTACACTGGGGGTGCAAACTAGTCTGATTTAGAGTCATTGAAAAAAATCAAAGACTGCGGCAAGAAATGCCGGGAGAGCCAGTTAATTGCCTGCACGGCTCGAAAGGTGAACTTTTGAGTATACTTTTGCTGACGGTCAAAAATTAATTTTTTAAAAGAGTATAAGATGAAATTAAAAGACAAGACAATCCTGATAACAGGAGCCTCAAGCGGAATTGGAAAAGCAGTCGCCCTTAGATCCGCACAAGATGGGGCAACTGTAATTTTAGCTTCAAGGTCGGAAAATAAGCTCAACGATGTCAAATCTGAGATTGAGAAAAAAGGCGGTAGGGGAGTTGTAATACCAACAGATGTCACAAAATCAGATGAAGTTAAGAATTTATTTTTGAAAGCAAGCAAGGATAACGGAGTCATCGATGTAGTATTTAATAACGCAGGTCTTGGATTCATATCCAACATTTGGGAAATGAAAGCAGAGGAGATTGAAAAAATCATCGATGTCAATGTCAAAGGCATGATTCTGGTTGCAAAGTATGCCGCAGAAATCATGGTTCGCCAACAATACGGACACATGATAATGACTTCATCTCTCGCTGGATTGATCACTGTGCCGCAATGGGCTGTCTATGTTGGATCCAAATGGGCAATTACCGGTTTTGCAGACTCAATTCGCCACGAGCTCAGACCTTATACCGTAAAGGTTTCAACTCTACATCCCGGAGGAGTTCGGACAGACTTTTTCGCAGAAGACAAGGCAAATATTGATATCAGCAAAATGGGGGATACAGTTTCCCCAGAGGAAGTAGCTGAGGCTGTTTATGAGGCTATCTTCACTAATCAGAAGAAAATTTTGATCCCAAAGATGGCAAAAAGCTACTCGTTCCTGTATAAATATTTTCCTGCCGCTGTTGATAAAATGCTTGAAAAACAGGTTCAAGAGATTGAGTATCACGAAAACTTGCCTGAGGACGAGCCCGAATTTTCCTATGTCAAATGTGTTAAATGCGATTCATAGGTTTGTTTGCAGTTTGAGTCAAGCTGGAGTCCCATAAGTCTGGAGGGGGGATTTTGGCTATTAATGCACAAAGAACTGTAGAAAGGCCATAATCTCATAGCTCAAATTCCATTCAGTAGATAATTATCTTAATCCATCATCTCGAAGAATTCTTCTTCTTTGCAATCACAAGAATTACCCCAATTACCAAAAGAACAGCAAGAATACCAAATACACACCTGCCTGAGAAGATCAACCTTTTCTGATCTTCACCACCCTCACTTGATTCAATATCCGTCTCTAAAGGCCGTTCCGTATCACTTCCATCTTTACTAATCCCCATAACCTCCATCAAAAAATTTGAGCTTTCAATGTCTCCAGCCTCTGTTTGAGACTCAACCTTCACCTCATAACTCCCATCAGAGATATAAGACTCAGGTACTTCAATCCTCCACGAGCCAAATTCATCTGTTACGGTCTCTCCGTCATATACTACGCTACGGGAATTGTCGACAATAGCTACAGTGATACCGGACCCTGGTTCTGCATCTCCTTTTACAATTATACTGTTGCCGAGAGGAGGAGAATAGCTTTTTGATGATTCGTTGTACGAATACTCAGTTAAGTCAACATACAACATCGAATCCAGCTGCTTTTCTACTTCTTCTATTCCACGATCCTCTACAGCCAATACCCTATAAACTATACTATCATCTGATCGCTCAGATATATTTCCAGCGGCATCTTTAAACTGAGCGTATACCTTCTTTTTTCCCTCTCCAGAAGTTAATTTCCAGTCTATATGAGTATCATATTCTTCCCAATTACAGTCATCAAAATCTTTGTCATTACATATCATCATCTCTACTATTCCTGTGAAGTCTTTTTTCTGCGGACGGATCGCCAGCTCTACCTCTCGAGTTGTAGTTACGGAAAACCCATCATTAATTTCTATGTCTACTTCCGGGCTGGTTGTATCTACCGTAAAAGTATCATTCCAATAACTTACGCCGGCAGTATAAAACATATTTGAGTCCCGGGCCCGGATATAAATGTCGTAAACCCCATCCTGAAGGTTAGCAATATTGCATGAAAATCCTTCTGTTTTCTGATCAAATTGTCCGTCAGTAGAATTACAGTCTTGCCAATTACCAAAATGAGAATCGTCATTCACGCTGTATTGAACTTTTGAAATATTTGAAATCGAATCACTTGCATCGACTGTCCCAGAAACAGTAAAACTAGCTATGGACATAATAGAACTCAGGTCACTTTGGACAGAAATTGAGTGTGGAAAACTATAGACAAGATACGCAGCTCCTGCTTGACCGCCTACCAGATCATTTCTCATCGCAACAAAGATCATATCTTCTACACCATCAGCGTTTACATCCCCGCAACCACCTGAAGCATTAAATTCGTCCCCGGCACTAGCTCCAGTAAAAACAACATCAGGATCCTCATCTATATCTGCACCTCCAAAATAAACATACGCCTGTCCAATGTTATTGGCTCCGTCGACATCCGCATAATGCGCTCCGACAAAAATATCATTTATACCATCTGCGTTAAAGTCACCGAAATCTCGGACTCCAGCATAAGACCCAGGATCAGGATAGGGTATTATTTTGTCTGGAGTAGAGTGAAAGTCCATTCCTCCATATATAATTTCAATAATATTTGAAGGGAAGTCTGTAATCAGAAGGTCATCAAAACCGTCACCCGTCACGTCAGACAACGTTATTGAAGAACCAAGAAAGGTGCCCGCACTGGAACCTTCGATAGTAAAATCATAAGCTCCGTCAAGATCTGGGCCACCGCTGAAAAAATATATTCTCCCTGCGGAAGTCATCTCCCCAATGTCGTATCCCCTGGCTCCTACAAGGATATCAGGATTTTCATCAGAATCAACATAACCAACCCTTATACTGCTGGATGAGAAAGCTCCCCCAAAATACTCGGAAGCCTGCCCACCTTCTAGAATAAAATCTACAGTATTATCGATGGATTCTCCTCCCAAGTAAATAAATATCTCATCAGTACCAGTCGAATTGACGAACAAGTCATTTACGTTATCATTATTGATATCAGCCGTGTAGATCCCAACACCAAGCCACTGACTTGAAACGGTTCCTTCAATAGATAAATCTGCAGACTCGTCAAATTCTTCCCCTCCATAGTACACATCCACTCTTCCAGTACGATAGTCACTACCAGAATGAAACCCATTTCCAATAATCAGATCTAGGTCGCCATCGCCATTTACATCCGCGATTTCAGGTAAAGTATTACCCAGAAATTCACTTTCATCGGATCCAGCAAAAACAATCTCAGGAGTATTGTCAATCTGATCCCCTCCCATATATACATATATACTGCCAGCATCAGTATAGGCCGTGTCATCTCTCGGGGCACTAATTACCAAGTCATCAACACCATCGGCATTCAAATCGCCTGATTGAGCAGGCGATCCAAATCTCCCAGTCGTCGTTCCCTCATGCAACACTAAATCCGGACTTTCACTCATATTATCTCCGCCCCAAAATATTCCGTACCATCCAGTGTCAACTCCATAAAAATCGCTGTCAATCGCCCCTATAGAGATATCTTGAACACCATCGCCATTATAATCTCCAACGAGAGGATTATCTCCAAAATAATCGACAGCAGCTAACCCTAAGAAACGCTCGTTATAACTTGATTCATCTGACATCAAGTAATCGGCCTGAACACTTGAAGCTCCACTAAAGAAATACGTGACAATAAAGAATAAAATTCCAATTCGTCTCAAAAAGGTTGCACCAAGTTGAGATCTTTTCATCAATATAGCTTATATATTCAAACTATTTTTCTCTTTTCAAGACCTTTTGTTAGCTGCATCGCACCAAAGTAAACCCCTACAAACAGTCCTCTACCACTATTTTACTCAGTTTTTCTCTAGAAATACCTCTCCACATTAATCAACTCTACAACCTGAGTATCCTCATAGTCAATATCATAGTTTACCTTGGCGTCAAAATCATGAATAGGAAAGTTAAAAATCATCTCGCCATAAGTTGTCGATTCAAGAGGTTCACCATTTCGTGTTTCAGTATAAGCCCTCGTATCAAAACTACAAGTTACATCAGAGCAAGCCTTCCGATATCTTGGCAAATCTGAAATCTTCTCACCAAAAACATCACTAATTGACTTCCAACTATCAATTTTTTCAATCTCATAATCCCAAATAGCATCCCCACGGGTAATTGAAACAATCTGAACTTTGCGGCCGTCTCCTTCACGAATCTGCTGAGCACTATCCCAAATCTCAGTACGAATATCCAGTGTGTCAAAGGCTTCGCACTCATTCGCAACTACAGAAGATGAATAACATGGAGCACCAAATTGACTAAATTCGGGAAAATTGTTTAAGCTCTTACCAGCAACAATCATCTCCTGATCCCGAGTGATATTGTAAATCCAGATACGGCCTCCAACAGTAATAATCTCAATCCTCTCACCATCACGATTTTCGTACGTACCACGTGTATCAAAATCACAGTTATCATCCTGATAGCATGGCCCATATGGCTGCGAATATCTGCCTATCGAACTGAGTTTCACAGGGGCATGCAAAGGCATATGACTATTATCAATATTAAAATTCCAGACATAACCATATGCAGTTATACTCTCAACACGATCACCTTTAATCTCTGTTATTGTCCTCGTCCCCAGATGACATTTCTCGCCATATGGAGTGTACGAACAGGGGCCCGGGACTCCGTTTACTAATTCTGCTGCGCTTGATTCTTCTTGCGACAAATTTTCATCAGGATTAAATGTGAAAAAATATCCTGCGGTTCCGATTCCAATTACAATTATTACAAAAACAATTATCACGATAGCTTTATTGGCACTACTTAGCTTCTTGAATTTATCTACTGGTGACATATTTCTCTCCAAAAAATTTAATCTCTAAACAAAAGAATATATTGTGTACCTCATAATGTCAAGTATTGCTGTCACATATAGTGGTATATATCGAGAATCAAGCCAGAGCTCGATTCCTGGAGGCAATCTGCGCGGGATTATCAACAAAAATTGACGAAATCATTCAGCATACAAATTTCTCAAGTACACCACCCCAAATTTAGTGAGTACTCCCTCACTAGACTATCAAGAGCTCAGTTCATATAATTTAGTGTAAGTTACTAAATTCAAAAATCAGTAGAGCAATAGCTTTTGGATTTAGAACCCCTTATATTAAAAATATTAATTTGAGTTAAGAAAAAATGGAAATTAAGAACAAGACCCAGATAGCAATCATCCACAAATTAATGTTTGTTCAGAAATTAAAGTACTCTGAACTGCACGAAGTAACTGACAATCACGATTTATTTAACTACCATCTGAAAGAGCTCCAAAAGAAAGGGCTGATTCTGAAGAAAGACAGCCAGTACTTACTTTCAGAAAAAGGGCGACAGTTTGTTCATCACATGGAGGAAGATAAAACTATTCAAGCCAAATTTAAAGTCGGCTTATGGATGGATGTACTTCGCGAGCATAAAGGCCACTGGCAAATGCTTCTACACAGGAGACTTAAACACCCGCAATACGGATGGATTGGCAGCGTTACTTCCAAGATTCAATATGGCAGCCCAATCGCCGACAATATTACTAGAGAATTAAAAGAAGAAATTAATATTACTCCCCAAAAGTTTGATGTATTAGGGGCCGTCAGGTGTTTCTTCAAGGATAAAGAGGATAAGGTAGTAGGGGATGGAGTTTTCTATTCAATCGCTATTCCAGACTGGACTGGAGAACTCCGTTTCAAAAACATTGAGGGAGAATACTTTTGGTATGATATTGATAAAATTCTCGAGTTGGACAAAATCTTCCGCACAGGCTTTGAACTTGGCTTGCCTCATCTCAACAAGTACTTGAAAAAACCTGACAGCTATACTCCTTATCTAATTGAGATGACATCTTCAGTAAAAGATTTCTGAGGTAAAAGCAAAGAAAGGAGCCCAAGAAATCAAAAGGGCTCTTAGTGGCAGGAATGTAGGCACAATGCAAGCTCTGATCACAACCCCCACAGAAATCACACGGGTTTGACACCCACTGGAAACTCTGGAGCCTTTTCCAGTCATAAATGGTCGGGTTTGACACCCCTTTGTTATCTCCTCACAGTCGTTTGGGAAGAAATCCAGATATCCCAATTTACAACTCCAGCTCACAAAAGACAGGACAGTGATCAGATCCGGTTATCTCAGCCAAAATACCTGCAGTCCCTAATTTCGAGCGCAGAGCCTCTGTTACAAAACAGTAATCAATCCGCCAACCAAGATTTCGGGCACGCGAATTTGCCCAATACGCCCACCATGTATAATGCCCGCCTTTATCGTTAAACTCCCTAAAAGTGTCGACCAACCCTGCGTTAATTAGAGCTGCAATAGCATCCCTCTCCTCAGGCTTAAACATGACCGAATCCTGATTCTCCTCGGGCTGAGCCAAATCTTTTTCTGTACGCGCAATATTAAAGTCCCCCACAAGTACTAAAGGTTCCGATTTATGTTTCTCCACATACTCAGCCAGCTCATGGATGAATTCAATCTTGGAATCAAGCTGATCTTTATCACGGCCGCCATTAGGAATATAAAAGTTTAAAACAGCAAATTCATCATAATTAACCCGGATAAATCGTCCTTCTTCATCAATCTCAGTTTTACCGAATACCTTTGTTACAGTATTTGGCTCGGCTTTGGTGTAAATCGCTGTACCTGAATACCCAGATTTTTGTGCTGGATTAAAAATGCCTTTGTAGCCGGAAGGCGAAATTAGCTCCTGAGGTATCTTTGGCTCATCAGCTTTGATCTCCTGTAGACATATTACGTCCGCATCAGATTCATTAAAAAGCCAGTCTGTCATGTTTTTGCGGTGAACAGCTCGAATTCCATTTACATTCCAGGACAAAATCTTCATATTAATGAATTTTTAATTAAGGTTAATAGTAGTATAGCATTTCGCTGGTTCTAATTTAATGTAAATTACGAAAGAAGCCTGCAGTTGAAAAGCGCGCTCAGCCGGCCGGTTTAAGATATTCCAAGGAGCAAGAACGAATGACCTGATCCTATTGCAAAAAGTTCTAGTCGCCCCTTCATACAGGATTATTTTATAATTTGCCTTATATCTAAAATATTAATTTGAATTAAAAAAGAAGACTGCAGTTGAAAAGCGCGCTCAGCCAATGGGTTTTAGCTATCACAAGGGTGGGGACTAATACCCCAATCCTATTGCAATAAGTCCTAGTCGCCTTTTCATGCAGAATTATTTTTTAATTCAAATTAATCTATGCCAAACATATTGCGAAAGAATTTGAACAATGCTAATATACACCCGAAAAACTTTTTCAAAAATTAAATTTTCATTAAGTTTTAATTATGACCAGATTAGCAATTAACGGATTTGGAAGAATCGGCCGCATGGTATACAGAGCCATGATGGAAAAAGACTTTCTGGATGGAAAAATTGAAGTAGTAGCTATCAACGACCTGGTACCTTCAGAAAACCTGGCTTACCTACTTAAATACGACACGATGCATGGAAAAATAGCTCAGGAAGTCTCAGCACCAAATGAAGAAACCCTGAAAGTAGGAGATAAGACAATCAAAATTCTTAACAAGAAAGTAAGCCCAGGTGAGTTACCGTGGAAAGATCTCGAAATCGACATAGTAATCGAGTCAACAGGATTATTTGCAAAAAATCAGGCTTACAACGGCCATTTAGAGGCTGGAGCACAGAAAGTTATTATCTCAGCACCAAGCGACCCGGAAGTTAAAACTATCGTTATGGGCGTAAACGATGATCAGTATAAGAATGAGGCTATTGTTTCAAACGCCAGCTGTACTACAAACTGTCTGGCACCTATGGTTCATGTTTTGTTGAAAGAAGGAATCGGCATGAAAGAAGGAATTATGACAACAGTTCACAGCTACACATCAACACAGGGGTTGCTTGACGTTGCAAATAAAAAGCCACGCAGAGGAAGAGCAGCAGCACAAAATATCATCCCTACAACAACAGGAGCTGCAAAAGCAACAGGACTGGTTATCCCTGAGGTCGATGGAAAACTTACAGGCATGGCATTCAGAGTGCCAACAGCAGATGTGTCAGTCGTTGATTTAACAGTTCGTACAGAGAAAGAGACTTCAATTCAAGAAATTAATTCACTTATGAAAAAGGCAAGTGAGAGCTACCTTAAGGGAATTTTAGGATATACTGACGAGCCACTGGTTTCATCTGACTTTATTAACGACCCGCATTCAAGTATTTATGACAGCATATCCGGAATTGAGCTGAATAGCAGCTTTTTCAAATTAATCACCTGGTATGACAATGAATGGGGATATTCTAATCGAATTGTTGACTTAATCGGATTAATTAAGTAGCCGAGGGGTTTGTAGCCCCAAGTCAAACTTCGGGCTCATATTAATGTGAATTAAACACAAACTAAACAAAATGTACCAACACAAAAACTTAGTCCAGGCTTTGAAGGCGCATGGATATCAAAAAGCAGACCTAAAGAATTCCAGAGCAGTGGTACGAAGCTGCTTAAACGTGCCTTTGCGGGAAGGCAAGATAACTGATGATTCCAGACTTAAAGAAGCATTGCCCCTAATTAAAGAACTGGCAAAGACAGCTAAAAGAGTAGTTATTATTGGCCACCTTGGAAGACCGGAGGGAGTAGACGCCGGGTTAAGTCTGAAACCGGTTCAAAAGTACTTTGAAGGAACTCTTGGTGAAAAAGTGAATCTAATAGAAGACCCTAACGATTCAATTGACTCCATTGCTAAGGACTATATTGAAGATAAAAGAGTATTTTTGCTTGAAAACGTTAGATTCTTCGACGGCGAGCGATCCAAAGATCTCGATGAACAAGCGGATTTCGCCAAGCAACTCGCAAAATTTGGAGACATCTATATCAATGATGCTTTTCCTGATTACCGAGAATCTTCCTCCACTTACTATATTGCCAAAGAGATGCCGAGCTACATCGGGCCATCATTTGCAAATGAAGTCAAAGCCTTGTCAAATTTCACCTCTCCAAAACAACCTTTCATAGCGTTATTTGGAGGCGGCAAAGTCGAAGACAAGCTGAAATCCATAAAAGGAATTATTGATCAGACAGACAAAGTC
>WJKH01000062.1 GCA_014729235.1 Candidatus Dojkabacteria bacterium
CATGGTTATTTCAACTCGTGTCTCGGATTACGGCTGTGTCGGGCGAGTTGTGGGTTTTGAAGATGATGGAAGTTACGCTGTTGTCAAATTTTCATCCGGGCAGAAGGGGATTATTTCTGTTAATTCCTTGCGGCTGCTTAATTGCAATTGCTGAAAATTGCCGAATTTCAATTTTGTTGCATGAGCAGGGTGTTGATGACTCTATCTTTCCTTCTTCCGCCAGAATAACAATGATTTTCGAGAATATCGAGGAAATTCAAAATTATCATAAATCTACTCTCTCAAAATCTGGAAAAGAAGTTCGAGAACTGGTAAGATGGGGGTGAAACGTAGAATGTATAAAATGTTAGTAAAAAACGAAAATGGATAACAAAACCGGCATTACAAAAGCTAAAACCCCTGATAGCTTAAAGGTTCTAGGGGTTATGATCCTCACTGTTTGTTCATTTGCCCTCGGGATCGGATTTCAAAACGTCAAGACAAATAAGCCGCTTGTGCCTTTAGATTTTGGAGTGTGGGGCTCAAATCGTCTAGCTGCTCCATATCAAGAATTGCCAAGTGAAGCAGATCAAGTTGATTCGTTGAATATCGAGGATGAATTATTCTGGAGTGTGTGGAAACAGATGCGTACTGAGTATGTAGATCCGGAGAAGTACGATGAAGATCAGATGATGTATGGTGCGATAAAGGGAATGGTTGAATCTTACGATGATCCGGCTACAGCTTTCTTTGATCCTGAAGAGACTTCGAAATTCAATGAGGAGAAGGCAGGTAAATATTTTGAAGGAATTGGAGCGGAATTAGGCTATCGAGATGGCCTGATAGTTGTTGTTGCTCCTATAGATGGATCGCCTGCTCAAGCTGCAGGGCTGCTTGCCGGTGACATAATCCAAAAAGTTGATGGAGAGGAGGTTAAGCCCTCAGAGACTATTTTTGATGTTGTTATGCGGATTCGTGGGGATGCAGGTACTGAAGTGGTGTTGACTGTCTATCGCCAAAGTGCAGCTGATTTTATAGATATCCCAATTAACAGAGGTAAGATAACGGTTCCAAGTATAAATGTAAGGAAGCCTTCTGATATAAATGTTGTGTATCAGAAATATGACGCCAGTACTGCGATTATTGACGTCGGGCGGTTTACTGACGGGACTTATGCCGGTTGGACAAGTAATTGGGATGCTGCTGTTGAAGAAGTTATTAATTCCGATGCTGAGAAGGTTGTTTTGGATTTGAGAGATAATCCCGGAGGCTATTTTGATGCAGCAATTTACGCGGCGAGTGAGTTCTTGCCCAAGGGTTCTGTTGTTGCCAAGCAGCAGGATAAGGATGATGAGCTTCTTATTTTTGAAGTTATGAATGAGGGCAGGCTTCAGGATACTCCTCTGGTTGTATTAGTAAATGAGGGAAGTGCGTCATCGTCTGAGATTGTGGCAGCAGCGCTGCAGTATCACGATCGTGCTAAGGTTATCGGCATGCCGACTTTTGGCAAGGGAACGGCTCAGAGTGTGATTCCTTTTCAGGATGGTTCCAGTCTGCATATTACGGTTATGAAGTGGCTGTTGCCTGATGGTACATGGCTCAATTCAGATAATGTTGTAGTGCCCGATGAGGAGGTAGATAGAACTGCAGAGGAATTTAAGGCTGGTATGGATCCACAGTTGGAGAGAGGAATTGAGATCATTAAGTAGAGCTTTGTTGAGTTGTAGAGTGCGAATGTAGTCTCTCGTATGGTGGTCATTAAAACTTATGGTGCAGAGTGCACGTGAATGGTAAATTTGAGTAAATAAATTTTAAATATATGAAGTAAATGGAAATTGATAATAAGAAGGGGGATGTCATAAATAATAAGTCTGATTCTGTATTGGGAGATAAGGACAAGAAAGATGGTGTCATAAATAGCAAATCTAGTTCTGCTATAAAAGATGACGATAAGAAAGTGGGTGTCATAAATAAGGAGTTTGACTCCATATTGAAAAAGGCTGAGAAAAAAGAGAAAAATGACGAAAAAGCTCAGGAGAGAAAGAAAAAAATAAAAAAAACAGTAATTACTTGTGTGGGGATTGGGTTAATTGTGACTGGTATTTTAGCGGTTGGGGTGGTAATTGGTGCTTCAGGTTATCCAAAGGTTAAGAATTGGCTTGTGAATCACAATTTCATAAATCAGGAAGATGTCGAAAGTGATGAGAAAGTCGGTAGTTCGAGTGAGACGGGTGTTGAAGTTATCAGTGAGGAAAATACTATAATTCGCGCGGTCGAAAAGGCTCAAAATAGTGTTGTAAGTATTGCCAGGAATCAGCTTGAGGTCTCTGAGGAGGGTATAGTTGATAAGAATTCAAATATCGGCTCGGGATTTATTGTTTCCGAAAGTGGGCTGATAATAACAAATCAACATGTAGTATCGACAAATGATGATTACAAAGTTCTTACTGTAGAAGGCGGGGAGTATAATGTTGTAGAAATAATTCGTGACGATGCTAATGACATTGCTTTGCTGCGGGTGGAGCTGGAGGAGGGTGTGAAGTTGGATGCTGTGGAGCTCAGTGACGACAGGGATTTGCAAGTAGGTCAATTGGTTATAGCTATTGGGACACCACTGGGTGAGTATGCAGGCAGTGTTACAACAGGTGTAATTAGCGGGCTGAATCGTTCTGTAACCGCGACTCAGGGCGGTTTTTGGGGTATGGCAAAGGTTTATGAGAATGTAATCCAGACTGATGCTGCAATTAATCCCGGTAATTCAGGTGGTCCGTTGTTGAACTCTTTGGGGCAGGTGATTGGGGTAAATTTTGCTACAACTTCAGGGGCTGATAATATTTCTTTTGCTTTGCCTATAGGGGTAGTGAGTGACAGGCTGGAAGAGTATCGAAAATTTGGGAAATTTATAAAGCCATTTTTAGGTGTCCAGTCCGATACAATTACCGAATTGGAAGCCAGGTATTACAAAAATGTCGTTGAGGGGGCTTTGGTTGTGAGGATTGTTCCTGATTCGCCTGCTGCTGCCGCTGGTATTGAAAAGGGTGACATCATAATGGAATTCGGGGGTGAAAAGGTGCAGGGGGCGTTAGCTGTTTATGTTCAGGAGCATGAGGTTGGTGAGGAGGTTGAGGTGAAGGTCTGGAGGGATGGTGAAGAATTGGTTTTGAAGGTTGTTCTGGGTGAGTGGGAGAGTTGATAACGAACGATTAAACCCCCCGCCATTTTTGCCGGAAAAGATGGTTCGGGACTTACCTCGGAGTGCCAAACCCGTTGGATCTATTGCAATAATGAGATTGCAGTGTTCAAAAACGTCTTGCAAAGAATGCAATTCACAATAATATTGCTTTATTTCTCAGCAGGAGCAGTATGCGAAATTGGGCGGAAGCAAATATAGTAAAAATATCAATAGCAAGCGTGCTGGCATCCAGCATGTTCTTTTTGCCCATTGTGGGGCTGTATTTAGAAAGCAGAGGAATTGATTATGAAATGACTTTTAAATTAGTGAGCTTGTATTCGTTTGCAATCGTTGTGTTTGAGTATCCCACAGGAGTGATTGGAGATTACTTTTCTCATAAAATATCGGTGTTCATAGGGTATCTGGTGATTGGGGCAGCTTTTTTAATGCTGGCACTTCCCGGAAGCCTGCTGTACTACGCCGTATCTCTTGTTGTTTTAGCACTGGGTATGTCGCTGGTAACCGGAAGTATTACGGCGCTTCTATTTAAAAATTCTAATAACTTTCGAAGAGATTCATCAAATGTAAGGGCAATTGGGCTGATTTGGGGGGTTATTGCAGGTATGATTGGGACGTATCTGGCTGATTTTGATCTAGCATGGCCGGCTTTCGTAAGTTCCTTTGTTTTCTTTGTAGCTGCAATTATGATTTTTCTTGTGAGGGAGACGCCTGAAGATGATGACTACGATGAAGGCAATCTTTTCTCTAAAGCACGGGAGGGGTTGCAATTTGTGCGCAAGGTCGAAAATCAGGCGATCAGGAAGCTTTTGCTTCTGGGCTTTGTGCTTGGATCATTTTTTATAAGCATGAAGTGGCTGTATAGTCCTGTGCTGGATGTTTTGGATATTTCTGTAAGGTCCTGGGGATTAATTATAAGTGCGTTTTCGCTTTCTAAAGCTTTGGGGACCTGGCTTTACGGAAAATTTGGTGATATTGGATTTGGCTGGCTGATTTTGTTTTTTGGAATTATGCTTGCAGGGGTAGTGCAGTTTAATTTTCCTTTGGTTTCGGTAATTATGTTTACTGGGGCTCATTTGATCCGGGGATATATTCAGACTCAGAGCGACTTTCATATTGCGAGGTTAGCTCCCGGAGAAAACAAAGCCAGCATAATTTCCCTGAAAAGCTTTCTTGTGCGTCTCGGGGCGGCGGTTTACTTAGCGGCAAACGGTTTTCTGCTTGATAGTTTCTCGCTGTCTTTTGTGGTTTTTGTCAGTGCGGTGTTTTTTACTGTTGCATCTTTGATTGTAGTCGCAAATGCGAATTTAAAAGCCGAATCTTGCTAAACACTGCATAATCTCATTTACTGCGACCATATCCACGAAGCGAACCTCCTTTTTCCTCGGAAATCTTTGTGAAGGCGGGCTTTGGGGAAAGCTTTTGTGAAAGAATTGATTAGGACGGGATCAATCTCGATAAAAAGCGAATCAGGAAGGATTCTTTTTTTAGTGATTTGGCTAAGCAGCTTCTTGTAATGCTTCAACCCATCTGAACCTCCTTGTAAAGCCATCTTTGGCTCGAAGTTTTTCACGGATTTATCAAGCTGGTTGTATACCTTTGTGGGTATATATGGAAGATTTGCTAGAAATATAGTATCAGTGCGGATAATGTCTTCGGGTACATCTGAAAGCAGATCTGATTTTATGAATTGGATCTCTTCTGCGGAATTTAAGCGTGCATTGTGATGAGCTATCTTGAGAGCGGGTTCTGAGATGTCTGTTGCCAGAAATTGCAGTTTTCTCTCTATGTTCTCACTTTTTTTTAGATTCCTATTTTCGCTGGGGGCAAGTTTTTTACATATGCTGATAATAATACAGCCTGATCCTGTGCCGATGTCTATCAGTCTGGTGGCACGGCTTGTCTCTGCACGCTGTATGGCCATCTCAACCAGTTGTTCTGTCTCAATTCTGGGGATCAGAACATCTCTATTTACTTTGAATTTGAGGCCACAGAACTCAGCCCAGCCGCGTATGTACTCCCAGGGTTCTTTTTTTTCTAGTCTCGCCAGTATCTTTTCTGAAGTAGTCTCATAATGACTTTCGGTATCATAATTTGTCACAATAAACTGGGCTATTTCTCCTGAAATTCGTTTAGAGTCGGGATAATTAAGGCTTTCCAGCTCTTTGGAGATTTTATGCCTAAGTTTTAGATAATTGCGGTTTAGGATCGTTGATTTTGGGTTTCCCATATTATCCAAGATTAACCTATATTAATGTGATTTATGAAATGCAAGAATTAATAGAACAATCATTTCTGAATTTCGAATATCTTTTATTAATCGTATTAATTTGAGTTAAGAAAGGAGACTGCAGTTGAAAAGCGCGCTTAGCCGACAGGTTTAAACTATGCCGGGTGTTGGAAAGAAAGGCGCAAAGCCATGGTAAAAAGTCCTAGTCGCCTTTTCATGCAGGATTATTTCTTAATTCAAATTAAATTACTCATTCGATGCGTCAATAATCTCTCTGATATAGGCTTCGCGGACTGCCTTAACAATTTCATCCAGAGCTCCATCAAGAACCTCTTCTAAATTGTGCCAGGATTTTTTGATTCTGTGGTCAGTAATGCGATTTTGCGGGAAGTTATAGGTGCGAATCTTTTCAGCCCGCATCATTGTACCAATTTGAGATGATCTTAAATCATCACGTTTTGCGGCTTCTTCTTCGCGCTTTTTCTCATAAAGACGGGTTCGCATGATTGCGAGTGCTTTTTCTTTGTTTTGAGCCTGATGTTTGGTTTCCTGGCAGCTGACAACGATTCCGGAGGGTAGGTGAGTCATCCTGACTGCAGAGTCTGTTTTGTTGACGCACTGGCCGCCTGCACCGGAAGCTCTCATTACCTCAATTTTCAGGTCTTCAGGCTTAATTTCAATATCAATTTCGCTTGCTTCGGGCAAAATTGCTACTGAAGCTGTTGAGGTATGGATTCGGCCGGAAGATTCTGTAACAGGGACTCGTTGCACTCTGTGGACGCCGCTTTCGTATTTAAGCTTTTGATACGCTTTTTTACCATCAATTTTTGCTATAACCTCTTTGAACCCGCCGGCTTCGTTTGTATTGCTGTCAATTAATTCAACTGTCCAGCCTTGTGATGAGGCGTACTGGGAATACATTCGGAAAAGGTTTGCAGCAAATAATCCGGCTTCATCACCGCCTGCACCGGCCCTTATTTCAAGAATTGCCGGTTTATCGTCGTCCGGGTCCTGGACTTTTTTCTCGATTTCAAGCTGCTTTATATCTTCTCTCAATTCTCCAATCTCTTTTTCTAACTTCTGGAGTTCATCCTGGGCCATTTGGGCAAGTTCTTGATCTTCTCCTTTGCTCAGCTCTGTGGATTCTTTATATTGATCAATTTTTTTGTCAAGATTTAGGATTTTCTTGTAATAATCGGTGAAGTACTCAAGTTCAGAGTAAAGTCTGCTTCTCTCGGATTCATGTATTTTGGAAGGGTCCATGAGTTGTTTCTCCAATCTCTCCTTTTCAGATCGAGTTTTCTCAATATTGTAGTTTTTTTGTAATAATTGCATAAAAATGATTCGTGAAATATCAAATGTTCTGGATCGTGTAGAAACGTATCTGGACAGCTAAGAGGCTTGATCAGTAATGTTTGCAAGCATATCTTTGAGCGTGACTGCTTTTTCTTCTTTCTTTTCCTGTCCCTGTCGTTTTTTCTTTTTAGCAAGCATTTTTTCACGTTTGCTCTTGAATGAGCCAAGTGATTTTGCTTTTTGTTCTCGTTCTTTAAATTTAGCAACGAGATTTTCTGTGTCAACGATCTTTTGTTCTCCTGTATAGAATGGGTGGCACTTGGAGCATAATTCTGTTACGATTTCATCAAGTATGGATGCTGTAAAGAATGTATTCCCGCATGAGCAGGTCACTTTTACTTGTTTGTTGAATTTTGGATGTATTTTTTTCTTCATTCAGCTGCTATTTTACTAAGCTTTTAAGTTTTTTGCAAGGGGAGATAGAATTTTCAATCAACCTGAACCTCTGAGTAATCCCGAATTGGACCAAATACATATTCTTGAAAATCGTCTCCGTGCAGCCTTGGGTTATAAGCTAGCGCAGATATCAAGGCTTTATCAGGTGTCGGGGCAGATGCCTGGGGGATTTTTTGTGGGGCATATCCTTGATAGTCGGTGAGGGCGAATTGAGCACTCGCCTCCCTATAAGTTGCAAGTGTGTATATTTCGGTTTCTGGTTTATAGGTTTCAGTTCTTAAGTGTAGATAATAGTGGTGAATTGCATATGCTGCAAGCAAAGAGTTCGGGCCTTCATAGGGATAATTTAGGTTTACCTCCCAAATCTGTATAGCATAGTTGTCCGGCATGCTGCACCCAAAGCGGAAGTTCAAGCACGCCATTAGTAATAATTGAGAATAGGGTCGACTCGGAGGGGGGGCATTTTTTTAAGCCAACGGTGAACCCTGATTTGTCTCTGTAAACTAAGTTTAGGCGACAATTAGTCACTGATGTTCTACACGATTCTCCAACATTCATGTCACCGACAAGAGCCGGCAAGGTATTAATTTCATGTGCTATCAGTGTTTTCTGCGGAGGCTGAGTTTCAAATGCAGGCATATTGTACATTCCTATAATCAAAAATTAGGGGGATCTACGCTCTACGAAAGGGAATATTGGAGAGGGATGGGGAGAGGTGTCAGATATTGGCATCAGGGCTTGCCTCAGTATGTCTCCGGGAGATATTGCATCTGGGAAGATTACAAGTCTGCCGGGGTAAAGAGACTGGCACTTTGGGGTATGAACTAATCTCATTTGGGGGGCGGTGTCTGGTCCCCAGTAATGTGCGTATACGGCAGAGGGGAAACCAGGGGTCTTGTAACCGGATCCAGAATGGAAAATACAGCTGTTTATACCAAGGATGGACTCAAAAAATACCATCGAAATGGGGGTTAGACCTTTCGGGTGTAGGTAGGCTATTAGTTCGGGAGGATACTGCTCAGCCCAAAAAGTTGTAATGTCTCCCCCTTCTAATATGACAGTTGCTTCCCTATAGTGAGGAGGATTGTTGGGACCTCCAATGGTAATGATCTTCTTTCCAGGGGTTATGTTCTTCTTTTCAAGGGCGATAATGGTTTTATCTGGTTGGGAAATCCTTGCCCATCCCCATGGTGTTTCTGCACGACCGGTCTCATCGGGGTCTAGGCTAGCTAACATACCTGCTAACTGAGACATAGTATCATGTACCTCACCAGGCTCCATACCAGGTTGTGAATGGATGTTAGGGTTGTTTGACATAGTGTTATATTATACCACAGTATTGCCTTAGTGCGGCACCTTAATGATGTTAGCACCGCACAACATACTGCCGTATTGTAGAAGTTTGACTTGTATACCCCGTGGGGTATATAGTGTATTATTGGGAATTGTTTAGCAGCATTACTGAGATTGACAAGCTCCCAGGCCATGTCGGCTAAACGTACTTAAATTTATATGCAGTAGTATGCCGAAAAAAGGTCCGGCAACAATAGAAGATCGCTTACATCGGATTGAAGGACAGATTCGCGGAATTGAGAAAATGATGGAAAGCGGTAAAGACATAGATCAAGTGGTTTCGCAAATCCAAGCTGTAACGTCATCGCTGGAGAGTGTGAAGCTTGCGCTTATCAAGAAACAAATTCGCACAAAGCTTAATCAGCAACTGGATAGCGTGGTAGATTTGTTAAAGTAAAAAGGAAATCGAATTTTGCGTTTTTGCTGTCATAGTGCCCAATGCGAGGCTTTCAAAGGTTTACGGAGATCTTCGCAAGTAGACTATTTTTGACTGTTAGTGTAGAATTTGACTAATTATTAAATTTTCAGTAATTAAACGCAATGGAAGAAAAGATGGACGAAAAGAAGGATTGGAATGCTCCAGTGATAATTGGTGCTGTAGTGGCAATTATCGGCTTGGTGGTTCTTATTTACGCTTTTTTCACAAGACAGGAGATGGGTAAGTATACTAATTCCGGTGTTGAGACTCAGGCGATTGTGGTCGGAGGTGAGATGCTGGATGGCGATGTCTCGGCTTACTCGCTTGATGTAAGTTACGATGATGGGACTACCGCAACTATTGACAGTTATTTGACGGAAGAACTTTGGAATTCGTATGAGATAGGTGATACTGTTAGTGTGATTTTTATGCCGGATAATCCGCAGAAAGTTATTTTGGCTGAAACTGCAGGATTGGATAAGCTGTCTCCAATTTCAAGCTATCCTCTTGGTTTAGGTGTACTGGCAGTTGGTGGAGGTATTGTGGTTGTAGGTGCTGTAGTAGGTAAAAAATCGAATAGTTAGCACTATAGGTAGATCGTGAGTAAAAAGTCTCACTTATAATCTCGAAAAATAATCGTGAATACAAACAGAAAAAGGATAGTGGAGCTGGTGGGTAAATCTATCAGGAGATACAAAGTGTTCTTTTGGATAGGTATTATTACCGGTATTGTTATGGGGCCGGGAGTGATATTAGCGTATTTCATGCCGGGCCTGGCGAGTACGGTTCCTCAAGAGCAAAAGCCTTATATGTTAGTGATTGGAATTGTATTTTCGGTCCTGTTTCCGGTGGTTTTATTTGAACAGTCGAGAAATACTCAGAAAACGCAGAGATTGATAAATGTTGTGAGGGGATTGAGCGGCGAGATTGTATGGTTATACAAATTGGTAAGTACTGGGGGTGTTGGTGCAACGCCGGCTTCTTCGGCACAGGTAGCATCTTTTAGTTTCGCTGTGGTAGGCTTGTTAGATGGCTCTATCTTGACAATAGGATTACCGGAACACGAAGTAGAGGAATTGTTGTCAAAATTTCATACAGAATTTCCTGAAGCAGCAGTAGGTTACTCCAAAGACTGGGAACGCTTATTTAAGAAAGATCCTTCCAAGTTCTACCATGAAAACTCGGGGAAGAAAAAGGATTCAGATAAGGATCTGTCCGTACAGAATGTTGCTTAGTGATTTTGTTTTCTGTAGACTTGTTGCTGAGGATAGCGAGTAATGTGTCGGTTTGTTGGGAGTCAAAGCTTTGCTGTCTGGTAGAGATGGCTACTGCCTCGTGAGCCATTTTTCTTAAACTGCCATTATTTTATTGAGATAATTGTGATTAGGTGTTAAAATTCACACTGCTATGAAAAAAGATAAAAAACAAGAAAAGGCGTTGAAAGGACCTTCCGGGAAGCAATTTGTTAATAAAAGTATTCGATTAGGTTCGAAGGAGGAGGTGTATAAAATTGATAACGATTCTGAAAAGGCTTCCCAAAAAAACGGGGCTAAAAAGAGTGAGGCTAAAAAGACTGGTGATAAGGCAGGAGTTAATAATTCTGCTCAGAAAAAATCCAAGACTCAGAACGCTGGCAAAAAAAAGGTAAAAGTAAAAAAGAAAAAATCCAAGATTCGTCAATCATTGGGGAGATTTTCCGAAAATTGGAAGAAGAAAACGCGAAATCTACCGATAATTGGAAAAGTGCTCCAGGCAAGGGACAAGAGAGTGGCTAAACGGCGGGAGAAGAGGGCTCAGAGGCGTCAACTCAGGAAGGAAAAGCTCGGAAAGATGAATATTTTTCAGAAGAGTTTTTATTATTCGACAAAGGTTATTTCGATCGTATTGTTTTTTGTGTCGATTTATCTGATCGTAGCGCCATTTGCTCCGGAACTGGACTATAGATTGAGAAAGATGTTTGGAATTGATTTGTTTGGAAATCGAGATGGCGAGTTGGTGGCTGAAGTTTTAGGGGATCAGGATGAAAATAGTTCGGACTCTGCAGATGATCTGGATTTAGAAGATGAGGAAGAGGTTAATCCCGAAGATTTAATTCCTGATGGAAACAGGCTTATTATTCCAAGCATTGGAGTGGATGTTGCTATTGTAGAAGGTGATGATGAAGATACTCTGTCCAGAGGAGCCTGGAGGCGTCCCAAGACAAGTACTCCTGATAAAGGTGGAAATACAGTGTTGACAGGGCATAGATTTCAGTACAAGCCTCCGAATAACAAGACTTTTTACAATCTCGATAAAGTGCAGCTTGATGATGAGATAGTTGTGTATTGGTTTGGAACTCGTCATTCCTACAAGGTGTCGAGTATTTTTGAAGTTGAGCCGGATCAGATTGAGATTGAAGATGACACTGATTATCCGATTTTGACTTTATACACGTGTACACCGCTATGGACTGCGAAAAAGCGACTTGTTGTCATTGCTGAACCAATTTAGTTATAAATAATTTGTAAGCCACGGAAGATGAAAATTAAATATCATGGATACTGTACTTTTAGAATAATAGGTAAGCGGGTCTCGATAATTACTGATCCGGTTTCCCTTTTTGAACAGGGAGGCAGCATGTCAAAGACCAAGGCTGATATCTGTCTAATCAGTGATCCTGAGTACATAGGCAAATCCGATGTTTTAAAGAAAGCTGACATTGAGAATAAGATCGAAGTAAGAAGAAAGAAAAAGGGCCCCGGAAAGGTTTTTGTAATTGTGAATCCCGGCGAATACGAATTTGGAGGCTTGCTGATCCGTCGCCAGACTGAGGATGGAGTTTATTTTATTGATGACGGGAGTATTCGGGTTCTGTATCTCGGTGGACTCACTGCAGATTTTGATATCAAAAAGCTCAAGGATCTTGGTGATGTTGATGTTTTAATTGTCCCGGTAGGGGATGGAGATAGATTTGCTTCGCTGCAAAAGGTTGAAAAAATAGTCTCTATGACAGATCCTGCTTTTGTCCTGCCTTGCGGTTACAAAGACAAGGACTTGAAGGGTACTTCGGAATTAAAGACAATTGAAGATTTCATGAAGGAGGTCGGGTTTTCCGAATCGCATGAAACTGAAAAATCTCTCAAGGTTACTAAAAGCACAGTCGACGATGATCAGAAGGATCTGGCTGTTGTTGTTTTACAGAAGCTGAAATAGAATTGATCTCGTACCGTTTTAGTCTCGTTTTGATTTCGTCCAGTCTAAAACTAATTTAATATGAGTTACGAAATTCAAAAATCAATAGAGCAGTTGAAAAGCGCGGGTAGCCAGGAGGTTTAAGGTATGCTCGGGTGTAGGTAAGATTGACCTCAAGCTATGATAAAGAGTCCTAGTTGCCTTTTCATACAGGATCATTTCGAATACCATACATTAAAGTATTAATTTGAGTTAAGAAAGAAGACAGCAGTTGAAAAGCGTGCGTAGCCGGCAGATTTAAGCTATACCGGGTGCCGGGGCGAAAGCCCGAATTCTATGGCCAAAAGTCCTAGTCGCCTTTTCATGCAGGATCATTTCGAATACCGTACATTAAAATATTAATTTGAGTTAAGAAAGAAGACAGCAGTTGAAAAGCGCGGGTAGCTGACAGGTTTAAACTATGCTCGGGTGTAGGGACGAGTGACCCGAAGCTATGGCCAAAAGTTCTAGTCGCCTTTTCATGCGGGATTATTTCTTAATTCAAATTAAATTGGGATTTACCTCGAACATGGAAAGAGTGCCACCGCAAAATCTGGAAGCAGAGCAGTCAGTTATCGGATCTATGCTGCTCGAGAAGGATGCGATAATTAATGTTGCAGAGTTTTTGCTGCCTGAGCACTTTTATGAAGAACGCCACAACATTGTGTACAGCACGATTCTCAAGCTTTTTCAGGATGGAATTTCAGTTGATATTGTGACTTTGTCCGATGAGCTGAAGAGATCAAAAAATCTCAAAAAGATCGGCGGCAGAACGTATTTAACGGATCTTGCAGCTATGGTGCCCACAGCTGCTCATGCGGAAGAGTATGCGACAATTGTAAAAGAAAACGCTACCCGTCGAAATTTGATCTCTGCAGCGTCAAAAATTACTCAATTTAGTTTCAATGAAGAAAAGCCTGTCCAGGAGGTGGTTGACGAGTCCGAGCAGCTGCTTTTTGGAGTGGCTCAGAGTGGGCTGCGAGCAAAATTTGTCCACATCAAGGACCTGCTGAAGGATGCGTACGAACGTGCTGAACAAATTGATAAATCAAACTCTTATATGGGGATCTCCACCGGCTTAAAAGGGCTGGACGCTCTTCTGGGTGGCTTTCAGAAGTCTGATCTCGTTATTGTTGCAGCCAGGCCATCTGTTGGTAAAACCTCGCTGGCTTTGGATTTTCTGCGATTTGCCGGTGTTATTGAAAAGAAGAAAGTTGCTTTTTTCTCCCTTGAGATGTCCAATACCCAAATTATTGACAGACTTCTGGGGATGCAGGCTACTGTTCCATTCTGGGATATCCGTACAGGCAAGCTTTCTGATGACGATTTTGCAAAGTTGGGTGATTCGATGGGTATGCTTGCAGAGGCTGATATCTTTATCGATGACAAGCCCGGTCAGAGCATAAATGAGATACGTACAAAAGCTCGCAGACTTGCACTTGAGCAAGGTGTGGATATAATTTTTGTTGACTATTTGCAGCTGCTTCATGGTTACACAAAAGATAATCGTGTGCAGGAGGTTTCTGAGATTTCGCAGGGTCTGAAAAATATTGCCAGGGAGCTTGAGGTTCCGGTGGTGGCTTTATCACAGCTTTCGCGTGCTATTGAGTCTCGTGCTACTCGAAATCCTCAGCTTTCTGATTTGCGTGAGTCGGGTTCAATTGAGCAGGATGCTGATGTTGTTATGTTTATTGATCGTGAGGAGACTTATAATCCTGATACTGACCGAAAGGGGATTGCTGATATTGTTGTAGCGAAACATCGTAATGGTCCTACGGGTAAGATTGAGGTGGCTTTTGTGAAAGAGATTGCAAGTTTCAGAAATTTAGCTAAACCAAGCGAATAATTTTGGCTGAATATCGTTTGGAAGCGGATTTTAAAATCATATAACTTTTGATAGTTGGATCCGCAGATTTTGCACTAGAAGAAATCCTTTTAAGTTCATCGCCGGAATTATGACTGCACCATTTTATAAACAAATTTATCACAAATTGAGACAAAGCCTGGCAAAGATATGGATTCGAAATAAACGGGCAGTAAAGATTGGGATAACCGGTAGCCAGGGCAAGACCCATACGACTCTGCTAATTGAGTCAATACTCCGTCAATCCGGCGAAACTGTAGTGACTGATGTGAACCTCGACAGTGAATTTAATGTTCCAATAACCGCGCTAAAGGTCAGAAGTAGCACGAAGTACGCTGTGTTTGAGATGGGAATTGATGGATTTGGTCAGATGGGCCAGTACCTAAATATTGTGAGGCCTGATATTGCTGTTGTTACAGGGGTTTGTGCTGTTCATACTGATGATGATCATCTAAAAAGCATTGAAAATGTTGTAATTGAGAAAGGAAAACTGGTGGAAGCCGTAAAACCTGGTGGATACGCCATTTTGAATTATGATGACAAGCGTGTCAGGGGTATGCAGGAGTTGACTGACTCTCAAATTATTACTTACGGTACCGATGATAATGCAATGATAAAGTTAAGTAACTGCAGAGTAGGTATTGACGGGACGAGATTTGAATTAAAGATTTCCTGTAATCAGAAAAAGGCTGACTTAAAAATCGAAAGCAAGCTGATCGGCAGGCACCAGATGTATAATATCGCTGCGGCATACGCTGTGTGCTGCATTTGCGGGATCTCCGATGAAGACTTTGTACAGCGGATAAAAGAATTTGAACCATTGCAGGGCAGGTTGAATCTTGAGGATGGTCCGCTGGGAACTCTTATTTTGAATGATGGGCTTCGTGCAAATCCGGATTCTATGGCTGCAGGTCTGAGAGCTCTTTCGGATATTGCATATAGCGATGGGAGAAAGGTTGCGGTACTAAATGAGATGGGAGAGTTGAGTGATCCTGAGGCGGAACACCGTAAGATTGGTAGGTTAATTGCAGAATTGGATGTTGATTTTGTGGTTTGTGTCGGCCCGCTTCAGAAATTTACGGCTGATGAGGCAAAAAGTGCGGGCATGAAGCCGGATAATGTGGCTTGGGTAGATAATGTTATCAATGCTGCACAATTCCTTAGAGGGTGGCTGAGAAAGGGCGATTTGCTGTATATAAAGGGTTCAAGGTTGCGGCATTCCGAGAGAATTTTGATGATTCTTGAAGGTGAGAAGCTTGCATGTGATGTGACTTCATGTCATTTTTATCATGACTGCAAGGACTGCGAGTTAAAGAACGTGTCAGGCGGGAAAAGTACCCGATAGTTTGAGAAATAGGTAATTTCTTAAATTGAACGTAAATTTGGCCGAGTCCTGATTTCAAAGCAGAATTCAGATAAACTGTGGGCGGTTGGAGATATCGGGGTGTTTAAATTTTCTTTCAGGCGTGGTAAAATCATTTCTGCTGCAATTATGTTGTAAAAGCAGGCTAGAAATTGTGGTCGAGTGGTGGAACTGGCAGACACGCGGGTCTCAAAAACCCGTCCTAGCAATAGGGTGAGGGTTCGATTCCCTCCTCGACCAGAGGAAAAATCATGGGTGAGGGATCTGGAATTAAACGAGTTTTTTATCCGCTCTCTCTAGGTATTACAAATCTCCCGGGACTTGTGTACACCCGCTTGTTTGATAATCAAATTAACTTATTACAAAAAATATTATGGATTTCAACCAGTTTGTGACAGAATTTATAAACAATATTCTGGCTTTGGAAGGTGGTTGGCTAATTATAGGCGTGCCATCAGTCCTTTTGATAACTTTTTGGCTGCTTGTAATCGGCTGGGTCTGGAATGATATCACCGAGCGGACTAATAACCAATTTTTCAAGCTGATAAGTGTGTTTGTTACGCTCGTTTTTGGTTTGCCCGGATTGGTCATATATTTGTTGATCAGGCCAAAGGATACGCTCTCAGAAGTTTACTGGTCTGAATTGGAAAAACGATATTTGTTCTTCGAAACCAAGGAGCTTCGAGATTGTCCAAAATGTGATTGTGAGCTTTTTCCGGGTTTTGCAAGCTGTCCAAACTGCGGTTATCAGGTCATGACTGCTTGTAATTCCTGCCAAAAGTATAGTGATAAGGTTTGGAAGTTTTGTGCGTATTGCGGGGCTCAGAAACAGGCTATTGAGGATGAATTTATGACAGCAGAGATGGCTATGGATGCCAGGGGTGCGGATATTGCTTATACGTCGCTTGGAGAAGATCTTTCGGCTTTCATTTCAAATTTAACCAAGGGTCTTAAGGAGCGGATGTCAAAATCACAGAAAGCTCGAAAAGAAAAGAAGGAGAGAAGGCTTGAAGCTAAGCGGGAGGCCCAAAAGAAGAAGGAAGAGGCCCGCAGGGAGAAGGAAGAAGCCAAGAAAGCCGCTGAAGCCAAGAATAAGGAAGAGGCGAATAATGAAGCTCAGAGAAAATCAGAGAAAGAGAGTAAAAAATCCGACAAAAGTTCAAATAAATCCGGGAAATCGGGCATGGATGAGAAAAAACAAGAGAAGAATGAAAAAGCGGAGAAAAAGAGTGAAAAGGCTAAAAGAAAAGAGGGGAATGGCTGATCCATTGTGCTAATGCGTAAGTGCTTGTGGAAGCGTGAATAAAATTTGAATTGTTTCAAAATGGGATTTATACCGCTCCTGATAATAATTTTCATCGTTGGGATGTACATATTTTGGCGGGAGTCAAAACTTGTAAATAAAAATCTCACTTCAATATTTGATCAGTGGGTGTTTGCGGCTGTGATTACTGCGGTGTGGGGTAGGATGTCGTACATAATCGCAAATTGGTCGCAGTATGCCCAGACTCCCTGGTTTTACCTGCCGTATGAGAAGTATGGAAGTGATGTGTATTTTTTTAGATTGCTGCCATGGAGGTTTTTGGCTATCTGGGACGGGGGATTTTTGTTCACGGGGCTGATTACGGCTTTCGTAGTGTTTAACTTTGTTTACGTGACGTTTATAAAAAAATGGAAATGGGATGAAATGCTGGCTCCTGTAGTTGTATCTTCTCACTTTATCCTTGGAGCGATCTTAACGATTTATGGGGTCTTTCTGGAACAGCAGGATATTATAATCTATGGTGGAGTATTGCTTGGGATAGTAGTGCTTTTTTACCTTTTGAGATTTGCAAAGCGGCAGCTTGGAGAAGTGATATACATTGACATATTTTATATTCTAGCGTCATTTGGATTTGTAGCTGTGGTTTTCTGGATAGGAAATATTTCGTGGGTTGATAAACTGAATGTCGTAGTCTTGATGATACTGGCCGTC
This sequence comes from Candidatus Dojkabacteria bacterium, assembly GCA_014729235.1. GTDB lineage: Bacteria > Patescibacteriota > Dojkabacteria > SC72 > WJKH01 > WJKH01. Next base: position 17,335 of record WJKH01000062.1, read on the forward strand.
TTAATAAGCCTGGTGTATTACAGAGATTCAAATGAGCCCGATATTGAGGAAGATAGTCAATATGAGAGCTCAAGACCTGTGTCTATCTCGACGAATAAGGCTATTAAAGTTAAGAACGAATAATTATGCTGCTTGTTATCGCTGCTTTTGTAGCAGCTGCCTGTCACTTTCTCCTTTCAATAATCGATGGTTTGGGCTCGATAGAATTGTGTTACAATAATCTCGGTGTAAGTTTCGGACTGTTATCAGGCGCAGATCAATGGCTAATTGTCACAGTTTCAGCGTTTTTCCTTGTGATACTGGTGATCCAGGCATTTCGTGAGAGCGAGGAAAAGTTTAGATATGCTATTTTAGGAATTTGTATAGCATCTGCCGGAAATTTAATTGATCGTGTAATGGGTGGAGGGGTCTGTGATTATATTCGTTTGCCATTTTTACCTATTTCAAATTTTAACGATTGGGTAATCACTCTGTATCTTGGATATTATCTAGTTTTGACTGTAAAAGATATCAATCAATGCTGAGAGTCAACATATGTGAACAATGGGTTGGGGAAAGGCTTGATAAAGTGCTGGCTGTTGTTTTGCCACGTGTTTTGGAGGATGAAGCTGCAGTTGGAGTGGAGGATCTGGATTATTTATCGAGGAGCTTAATTAAGGATTTTATACCCAAAGGGGTATATAATGATGGTGAAAAAGTGAAGCCGTCATATGTCATTGAGGGCGGAGAGAAGATTGAAATAGACCTGGCGTTATTAAAAAAGGCTTTAGATACAAAAAAGTTTAATGTTAGCGGCGAGGTTGATGTAAAGCC
>WJKH01000063.1 GCA_014729235.1 Candidatus Dojkabacteria bacterium
AAAGTTCACCTGATACTAATTGATAACCGTGAGGAAATCCGCGAATTCCTGAAAAAATTCGCAAAGAAAGTTTCTCGTATTTCCAAGAATAACTCCTCACAAACAGAGACAGAGACTTCTGAAAAGGTCTTAAGTTCAAACAAGATTGATGACATCAATCTTATAGCCTCTGAGATTATGAAATGCATTAACTGTGGGGCTTGCATGTCGCTTTGTCCTGCCTATCACCTCAGCACAAAATTAGACCGTGACCAGCCAAGATCCCAGTTTACCGGGATCAGATTTATGATTAGTGAAATGATGTCAGGTAACTTTGACCTATTGATGCCTTTTAAATGTGCCACATGTCATATGTGCAGCGAAATTTGCCCGGTGGGGATTGATTTAGCGAGCGTCTTATATGCTTTGCGACGACTTGTCCCTCAAACCGAGGGTAACAGGATCATGCTCGATCGGATTGAGAAGTTTGGCAATCCTTTTGGGGAAAAGCCCGAGGAGGTTGAAGAGTTATTTTGCTGCTGATTGATAATATTTTATTATGCTTTTATGGCGGTCAATCAAAACATAGAACAATCACGGGTACTTATTATGCTTTGCGCCCTTTCTCTCATCTTAATTATTGTAGTATTTTTTCTTGTACAAGGTAACAACATTCTTCACGATAAAATTGACGCTTCATTAGTAGATCTCGGCCAGAATAAATACACGTTTAAATCCGATGGATCAATCAGCTTTAGCTTTGAGCTTCCCGAGGAATTCGAAATTGATTCTGTAAAATCTTATACCGGTCTTGAACTTTATCTTGACTCATTAGACGGTCAGTGGTCAGATCATGTCAAAAATACAGCTCCAAATTACCACCAAATCATCATCAGGAGAACAAACTCTATTGATAATTGCTGTTTTGATTTCTCAGATGACGAAGTTAAATTTAATGTCGTACACGGCGACTGGAAGGATTTCATTATTTTCTATGCAGGAAATCCTCTTTCAGGGGGTTTAGAAGAAGCAGCTTTAATCGAGAATACTACCAGCCACGCCAATCAGGCAGGAACTGAGTACCTTCAGGTCTCGGTTGATCATGTTTTCACCAGCTACGCAGCAGGAGAATTTGCTATAATTGACCTGAACGATTCCGATGATCTTCAAGAATATCTTGTTGTACTGACCGATGTGAAGGGCAAATACGGGCCTAAGAGTCCCAACCAATTTCCTGAGATATTTGATAGTATCGTTATTAATAATTAACCTTTATTTTACTCATTCCGTGCCCCGAAACCCTCTTTAGTCCCCGTACGCTCACCAATTTGGAAACCAATTCAGCAACAATCACCATCAGAAAGAAATTCTTTAATCTCTGAGGCAATCCCAACCAAAGCATCACATTTGGCAACTTTCGCATCAAATACATCAAACTTCAAAGACTTCCACTCAGAAATCCGCTCCATCACACGATTCATCCATTTTGCAATCAACCCCATGTCTTCCTCTTTCAACCCACGAGTGGTAACCCATGGAGTCCCAATCCTCAGCCCGGAAGGATCTGACGGAGAACGGGATTCTTGAGGAATTGTATTCATATTAGCCACAATGCCGGCATAATCCAAAGCACGAGCAAACTTTCTACCGAAAACACCTTTGCTCGACAAATCAATTAAAAGAAGATGCTTATCCGTTCCACCGGACACAATATCAAACCTATAGCCCTCAAGAGCGGAAGCCAGAGCTTTTGCATTTTTTACAATTTGTGCAGCATACTTCTTGAATTCCGGCTGCATTGCTTCCTTAAGCCCGACAGCAATGCCGGCAATACTGTGATTGTGCGGACCACCCTGCAATCCTGGAAATACTGCACGATCAATCTTTTTCATGAGCTTCTTATCCGCCATAATAATAGCTCCGCGGTTGCATCGCAAGGTTTTATGAGTTGTAAAAGTTACAACATCAGCAATCCCAACAGGACTGTTATTTACCCCAGCAGCTATCAAGCCAGCTTCATGAGCAATATCAGCCAGATAATAAGCACCCGCTTTCTTAGCTATACTATTCATTCTCTTATAATCAATCTCACGGGGATATGCAGTCCCACCCGTAACCAAAATTTGTGGCTTCTCTGCTAAAACGGCTTTTTCAAGTTTGTCATAATCAATAAGCTGGGTTTGAGGATCAGTTTTATACTGGACGCTAGTAAAAAAGTAAGAAGAAGCTGAAACTTTCCGCTGTCCACCACGATGGATAATTTTTGATGGATCATTTTTTAATCCTTTTTCATATGACCATCCATGAGTAATGTGGCCCCCATCATACAAATACATTCCCATTATCTTTTCCCCCGGCTTCAGTAAAGCCATATAAACAGCCAGATTGGCCGGACTACCGGACAGAGCCTGCACATTAACTCTCCATTTTACAGGGATATTAAATAACTTCGCTGCCCTTTCTTTGCACAGCTTTTCTAAATCATCAATATTGTAATTACCTTCATAAAATCTTTTGCCTACTTGACCTTCGGAATACTTGTTCATAAAAGCTGACCCAACTGCTTCACGAATGGCTTTTGAGACAAAATTCTCAGAAGCTATCATGCAAAGTTTGTTCGTCTGCTTTTCTTCTTCCGCTTTTAGAATCTCATATACATCGGGATCCTGACTTTTGAGATTCGGTTTTTCAAGAAAATAATTGCTATTAGAGTTTTTCACTCGACATAGGAGCTTAAAATTTAGGTAACAGTCTCATTATTCTCGGCAATTTTAACCAGATTTTCAAGTAGACAAGCAATTGTCATCGGACCAACGCCACCAGGTACTGGGCTGATCATATCAGTTTTTTGACTTACACTATCAAAGTCAACATCCCCTACAGTTTTACCCGTTTCAGGATCTTTCTCAATTCCAACATCAACCACAACCGCACCCTTTTTTATCCAATCAGCTGTAATCAATTTTGCTCGACCGGTGGCACTCACCAGAATATCCGCCTGACCGGTCACTTCCTGAATATTTTTTGTTTTATCATGACAAATTGTTACTGTGGCTTCCCTCTCCAAAAACATCCCCGCCAAAGGAACCCCTGCAATTAGACCAGCACCTACAATAACAACACTCTTTCCTGACACATTCATATCGTAAGATTCAAGGAGCCTGATAACCGCAAGTGCTGTCGCAGGCACTAAAAATGATCTTCGCTGAAATACCAGACCAAGATTATTGGAAGTTAACCCATCTACATCCTTTCTCCAATCAATCGTATCCAGGATCTTATCCCTATCAACATGACCAGGCAAGGGTAACTGGATCATAAAGCCAGTCACGTCATTGTATTTATTTAATTCATTTACCTTTGAAATGATTTCTTCAGTAGTTGCATTGCGCGAAAATTTATGAACAACCCCACGAATTCCGATTGACTGGGCTGTTTTCTCCTTGACATTAACATATTGCTGACTTGCGAAATCATCTCCAACCAGAATTATATCCAGCCGAGGCCGGATAGAAAGTTTGCCTACTCTCACCTTTAGATCTTCCAAAATTTTCTGTGAGTGCAATATTCCGTCCACAACAACAGCATTAACAAATTAACGTATCGATCCGAATTTAAGATAGATTCTGTTTCAGAGACTTGAAAATGCTTTCAGCAGCAACAGCACCTTCTGCGGCAGCTGTAATAACTTGCTGAAACCCATTTGAAGCATCTGTAATATCGCCTGCCGCATAAATCCCTCTAATATTTGTCATCTGAGAATCCTTCACTTTAATATAGCCATAAGTGTTCAATTGAATCCCAAGCCCATCAATCACACTGGTATCAGGATCGGACCCAATCTCGATAAAAGCTCCATTTACAGGAATCTTGAGCCTGCCGTTATAAGGATTATCCAACACTAAATTTTGCAAAAGATCTTTGCCTTCAAACCCGGTAACATTTGTATTGTAAATGATCTCAATTTTCTTATTCGCCAGAACCTGTTCAACCCAGATGGGCTCTCCTCGAAGTTGTTCCCGTCGATAGATAATGTAGACTTTTTTAGCTATATCTGCCAGATAAATTGCGGCTGTTGTTGCAGAATCAGCTCCACCTAAAACAGCGACTATTTTGTCTTTGTAAAGCATCCCATCGCATGTCGCGCAGTAGGTAACTCCTTTTCCGAGAAATTCTGACTCGCCTTGCGCATTTAACTTCCGCCTTTTTGTACCGGTTGCGACTAAAACGTATTTGGTGAGATATTCATCTCCATTCGATGTAATAACCTTAAAATCATCCCCGTCCCGCTCAATTCGATCAACAGTAGCAGAAACTATCAATCCTCCGAACTCTTCTGCATGTTCTTTCATCTTAAACCCTAGCTCTATTCCCGTAATACTGCGAAACCCTGGATAGTTACAGACTTTATGCGATTCGGTTATCAATCCACCCATAATCTTCCCTATCACTACATGCCTAATCCGATAACGTCCGGCATAGATACTCGCAGCAAGTCCTGCCGGTCCGGATCCAATTATAACCAAATCGGTTTTTTCATGTTTCATATTATTTTGGGCTTCAATTTAATTTTTAATAATAAGGTCAAAGAGTTTACGAATTCCGGAACTATCTTCCATAGCCTCATTGCACGAGATGTAATCAATGCATGCATAATGACCCCGAGTTCGGTAATTGATCCCCTTTGGACGCTTTTTGGTCTTTGCTGAAAGTAAAGCGACTTCCCCAGTTTTTTTGTGCTTTCTGCAAATTTCACACATTTCAAGCCGCACACCAACATTCCCAGGCTTAGTTATATCCCAGCGAATTCCTGTAACAGCTCCTTCAATTTCCGCTAGTGTATACAATACATTGTCGGTCTGATCGATCCATGAATAATACTTCAAGCCGTCAAACTCGACCTCTTCATACCCATTTGGGATTCGCAATTTCTTAACTTTTTTGAAGATCCTTTTCAAATCCTCTCTACTTGGCTTTTTCATTATGACTAGTATTTTACACTAAAATCGAAAGTTTTATAAGTTTTACACAGTATTTAGACCCCATGGGAAACTTTCAGCTTCTTTTTTCAATGAAAAAATGATCCACCAGATAGAACGGCGCGAAGATTTTTACTTCGAATCGACTGGTACAGCGGACAAATCTCGGTGTTCAATAATTTTCCATCAGCGTATTGCGGAGTGTTCAAAAAGGTTGCCGAAAGTATCTGTGTTTTTCTTTCAAATGGCGAGGTATCCCAATAATTAGTGAAATTAGTACCAAATTCTACAAGTTTGTTTAGACCTTCTTTTATTTCTGTAAAGTTTAGATTCTTCTCTTTCAGTTTAACTTCAAGCTTTTCAATAGATTCTGTTAATTTTGAATTTACCCGTTGATATGTATATTTATCTGTGATTCCAGTTCTGTACTCTTTATAAAGCTCTTCCTTCTTTTCTAATAATGAATCAATCTTCCGTTGACGTTGTTCAAATTTACGTTTTTGCAGTTTTTCTGCTTTCTCCAATTTCTCAACTATAAAGCGATCAATGATCTCAAGTGTTGTTTCAGTAAGTCTTAACTTTTCAAACTGTTTTCTAAATGCTTTTTCGATTTCTTTTGCCGGTATATTGTAGTCTTTATGCGATTTATCCCTGCAGAAGTAGTACAAGTATCTTTTACCGCTTTTGCCAGTAGAATAAGCCGCTGAGAGCTTTCTACCGCATAACGGGCAGGCTACAAAGCCTTTAAATAGATAGGAGTATTGACCTTTAGTTTGATTCTTTACATTTCCTCTCGATTTCATTATCTCCTGTACTTTTTCAAATTGAGCAACTGGAATAATTGCTTTATGTTTGCCATCTCTTATTTCTCCTGTTTTCTTGTATTTAATCTTTCCAATATATACAGGATCTTTTAATATTCTCTGAATTTTTGATTTTGAAAACTTTTTGCCTGAATTGGTTTTAATATCGTATTTTTTGTAAATATAGTCCGAAAGGCTTTTAAAAGAGAATTTACCTGTGCTGTACAGCTCATATATCTTTTGTACAATCTGAGCATTCTTAGTGTGTACCTGCATGGTTTTAAGCTGTTTAGACGGCTTGTATCCGAATGGAGGATATCCAAGATGGTATCCTTGTTCAAAACGTTCTCTAATGCCTTTGTGGATTTCTGTTTTGAGGTTGTCAGTGTAATATTGAGCCAGTGAAGCCATTATATTTTCAAGTAGCATTTCATGAGGTTTATCGCCAAATTTCTCAGTACATGAGATTAAATCTGTATTAAATGATTTTAGAACAGTTCTAATGCTTGCGTGGTTCTGGATTGAGCGGGCTAATCTGTCGAGTTTGTGAATTATTACATAGTTAATTTTATGCTTTTTGCAGTATTCGAGCATTTCCTGCAGGGCAGGTCTTTTCATATTTGTACCTGAGAATCCTTCATCTCTGAATATGTTTTTAATTGACAGGTTTTGTTCGGTGGCTTTCCTTGTACAGGCTTTGATTTGTGCGTCGATGGAGAATCCTTCTGCTTGTTCTCGTGAGGATACTCTTGTGTAGATTACTGCTGTGGTCATGATTTTATTCTTTGTAAATATCTATTAATAATTGAATTCTTTTTCTTAGTTCATCAAATGTAATAAGTTCACTATTATTTAGCGAATTACGAAACAATTCAAAAGATTTGATTTTTGCTTTTTCTTTAATGTGGCCAATAGTTCCAGCAATTAAAATAGCCTTAGAATTATAAGAGGAATGAGTTTCCTCTAGTGAATCCTTTTTATTCATGTATACTGCTCTTTGATTTTGAAGTTGGTTTATTGCCCCAGTTATATCTTCATTTATAGAATATACGGTATTATGATCCTCATCTTTATCTCCTCTGTATTTGCTTGCCAACAATTCAGTTCCTGGAGTTTTAATCTCAACAAATGCTACATTTCCAGTTAAGTCGTTTTTGGAAAAGAAATCTCCATAAACTCCTCCTTTGTTATTTCCTTTCTTTCCTCCATAGTAATATTCATCTCCAATTAAAAGGTATGGGCATGCAAATATTTGAGATAAAACCCAAGGGTTATCCTTTAATAATTTATGCCAAAAC
>WJKH01000064.1 GCA_014729235.1 Candidatus Dojkabacteria bacterium
AATTCCTATTCAGCGAGAAAAGGTATATTCAATTTTATTCGAAAAGTCCAGTACTGGAATGCCATGAGGCAAAGTAAAGCCTGCGAAGCAATTATTACAAATTCGCAATACACGAAAAAGGATTTGCTGAAATACTATCCCAATCTTGATAATCAAAAAATTTATCCGATACATCTGGCAAGTCAGCAGTGTAAAACAGCACTTGACCCGGCAATAGTCGATAAATATCTCCCAAATGATTGGAGAGATCGGGGATATATTATTTATCTTGGCGGAGCCCTTACCCAAAATAAGAATTCACTGGGTGTGCTAGAAGCTTATTACAAATTTACCCAAATTGTGAGTGAAGGTCAGCAGGGGAGGCAGTTGAATGAATCTGGAAGTGGGCATGAGAATGCGTCAGTTATAAATAGCGAGCTTGTAAATAAGGGCGAAGATGGGTCGGTAAATGAATCGGGAAATGACGCCGACAATGGATCGAATACAAGTAACAAGGCAGATAATCGTATCAAAAATAAACCTCGAAATGACGTTGTGTATGAGTTGAACACAAATAACAAGACAGATAATAGGACTGAAGATGAACCCGGCAAAAGCAACGAGCCCGAAAGTTTCCCGTATTTAGCCATCGCCGGCACAGCGTTTACAAAGGAAGACGATCCACGACTTAACCAACTCCACGAGTATATTACACAGAAAGGCCTTGATGGCGATGTCATATTTACCGGATATTATGAAGATGAAGACAAATTTCAACTGCTTAAAGGCGCAATCACATTTATCCATCTATCAACCTACGAAGGATTTGGATTGCCAGTATTAGAAGCTCTTACAGCCGGAGTTCCTGTGATTGCCCACAATGGAACGACATATCCGGAGATTATTGCAGATGCCGGAATCCTGGTAGATGGGACGGATTCAAGTGCGACTGCGGAGCAAATTTACCGACTCCATAAAGACGCCGAATTACGCCAAAAGTACGCCCAAAAAGCCAAAGCGCGTGCAGCAAAGTTTTCCTGGGAAAAAACTGCTCAGGAGACATTAAAAGTCCTGCGGTCAATTGATATGTAGCTACCTGGTTGATTCAGCTGAATCTCCCAAATCACCCAAATCACCCAAATCCAGGTAAAACCCAATTTCCCCCTCAGGATTAACATAAGCAACACTTTTTTCATCCGGGCTCACATAAAACCTGGCAATCTGATCATAGTAGTTAAACTCCAGGACAAGATCGTTATTTGCATTAAATACTGAAGATAACTCCTCTCCGGTCTGCTTTACTGAGTAGCCGTAAAAAGAACTGTCGTAGTCAAATTCAGCAGCTGCAGCAAGATCGCTCCCATCTTCAAGTATATTTTCAACAAGCTCAATTTGTCGCGATCTTACATCAATTGTAAAAAACTCCTGCATCATAAAAGGATAAGCTGATTTACCATGAATGACCTCTGCATCGCAATTGAGCGGCCGAATAGTCTCACTAAATTCAAGTTCATCAAGAATCTCGCCCGAAAAATTCGCTATCGTAATCTTTGTAGCTATTTCATCAGGGCTGGAAATTTCATAATTTTCCCAGGTGCAGACAAGCAGATTATCCTCAATTTCAGAAACAGCAGTCAAATTCGTGTCGCGACTTGTGAGACCAATTACCTGATTATTATGAATTTCACCGATAGTCTCAATTTTATCATTGAATGTGTCGTATCTGAGAATTTCCCAATTTTGATCATAAAGCTTATTTTCCGGTTCGAGAACACTCAACTCTTCAGTTTCCTCTCGAAGTGATTTGTTGTCTTCTTCCTCGGTATTGAGCTCCGGATCTATAGATTTCCTTGCGGTAAGAAGCAAGAAGCGATGATCTACCCATAACATCTGCCCCGGATTACTTACTTCTGTAATTCTTGATTGAATTTCTGCGGGTAGAGTAGGTTTGTATGGCCGTCTTATCACACTTGCCACAAAATAAGTCCCGAAATAACCCATCAATGCGACCGAAACTATAGCTAGAGATATGTAGAGTAAGCTTTTAACTCGAGTTTTTTGTTTTTCCATTATGACTTGAGATTAATTTAATGTGAGATACGAAATTCAAAAATCAATAGAGCAATAATTTCTGAATTTCGAATACCTTATATTATTTCATAATTCAAATTAATTTGTATTAGTATTCAGGGACCTTATCCCAGTCTATGTCGATATAATTCTTTGGATTAACATGTGAGCTCCAACGGGAATTTTCACGGACCTCCAAATGCAAGTGATAACCCAACGGCTTGCAACCGAAAAAGCCCGAGTTTCCAGTTTTCCCAACTCTATCTCCGCGGCGGATGCGATCGCCGCTTCGCCACTTATGTCCTGATCCGTTTTTATAGTCCTCCATGTGAGCATATAGAGAGTATAGCCCATTATCATGCTTGATTAGAACCACATTGCCACCACTTAGACAATCAGTACTATGACTGTCCCAACCTGCATACTTTATATACCCGTCATTCATAGCATAAACCTTCTTTTTGTAAGATCCAAAATCAATGCCACGGTGAACCATCCCGCTATTAATCTCACCGTACCATTGCGTAACGCCTACAATTTCATTAAAAGGAAACCGAAAATACTGCGCTCTCTCAACATCCATGTCCAGAAACCTGACCTCCGGAACCTCTATCATGTTCGAGTAGGGTGAATACTCAGATCCGACTGCTTTTACTTGTTTCTCCTTATCCATATAAAAATCGAAGTCCAGCACACTCCTCATCTGAATATCGGCCCCGTGGTGATCAGTCTCTTTAAAAATACTTGTTACAAATTTTTTATCTTTAACCAACCCCCTTGATTTTGATTGAGGCTGTTTATGCTCATTTACATACATCATAATTGCCGGGCTGGCATCGATATAACCTGATCTCTTCCCTACGTAGACAACTTTACATTTGAACCAGGTGTCGGGATCATCCCAGGAAAATCTTTTGCAGTTATATGCTTTTGCATCAATCTTAACTCTGTCACTGAACCTACCTCTTGCCTCAATAAAGAAAAGTTTTCTATCATAGGAATACTGATCAACCTCATCCAATATTGGGCTTGGCAGCGAGCAGTTTATCAGCTGAGCCCTGCTTTCATGAATAAAAAAGTTGAAGTGACAGGAAGCCCCTTCCAAATCGTCAGTCGAATATTCCCAGCTGTTTAGATAACTCGCAGCCCCTTTCCCAATGAGCGATTCCTCGGGATTTTCATCCTCCGGCGTTGTATAAGTTACCATTCGGCTTTTCGCACTGCGATTACCGGCTTTATCTTCAAGCACAGCGTAGAAAGAATATTGTGTGCTTCCTGTCCAATTTGTTACCAAAGTCACGGGATTCTCTTCGATAGAAATAACCTTATGAATCCCTGCCAGGTTATAAATGTAGGCTTTTTGCCAACCCCTTCCATGAATTTTTAACTTTATGGTCCTTGTGTCCTTGTCTGTAATTAATTTGAGGTCTTGCAAAAGGGGAGGAGTCCAATCAGCATCAAATTTAATTTCGCTGCTGGAAGAATTCCCCGCTCTATCTACAGAATCTACGCGAATCTTGTTTTCCCCTTCTCTAAAAGAATCGGATTTTGCCTTGTAGCGTCCATCCGAAAATTCTCTGAACAGCTTCTCAT
>WJKH01000065.1 GCA_014729235.1 Candidatus Dojkabacteria bacterium
AGATAATTGGACTGATGATGAGTGGTGGATGGATCAGGAAAATAGAGCTCTAATAAAGAATGAGGGTTATTGGACAATCAACGAGGGAGAGGCAGAGGGGAAGATTTTGGGTGGAAACTTAGGTACATTTAACTTGCTTCACGGTACACAGTATATGCCTGATATATCTGATTCAGTTTTATTTATTGAGGATGATTCAGAATCACAGACTGTTCATTTTGATCGACAGCTTCAGGCTCTAATTCACCAGCCGGGATTTGATTCAGTACGTGGGCTGGTAATTGGACGTTTTCAAAAAGAAAGCCAAATCCAGCGAGATGATTTGGAAGATATTATTCGGACCAAGAAAGAGCTCGATAAAATTCCGGTTATAGCGAATGTTGATTTTGGGCACACTGAGCCAAAAATTACTATTCCAATTGGAGGACAGGTTTATATTAAAGCCCTTTCAGATAGTACTAAGATTTCTTTTAAGAATCGGAACTAGTGAAAAAGTCTATCACGGCTGGGTTAATTTTAAGTCAAATTTGTAGAGAACTACATAGTATAAATTATAAGTTAGGTATTAAATGGAAGAACGAATTGAAAGAACAATGGCCAAAGACTGCGTGGATAAAGCAGGTCAGACGGTAAGAGTAGCTGGCTGGGCATCAACCGTGAGAGATCATGGGGGACTGATTTTTATCGATTTGCGGGATTGGAGTGGCACGATCCAGCTAGTTATCGATGTTGAAAATAAAGGACAATTTCAAATAGCTGAAAAAATCGGGACGGAATACGTAATTGAGGCTGAAGGTAAAATTCGCAAGAGGGCTGATGATTTAATTAATTCAAAAATTCCGACTGGCGAGATAGAAATTGAAGTTGACAAGATAGAGATTTTAAACAAGTCTAAGCCTATGCCTTTTCCAATTGATGGAGATGGCAGGGATATTGATGAACAGATGCGGCTGAAATACCGGTTTATTGATTTACGGCGCGATCGTGTAAAAAATTTAATGAAAAAGAGACACGAGCTCATTTTGTATACGCGCAACTGGTTTTCAGAGCATGAATTTCTTGAGGTACAGACACCGTTGTTGACAGTGAGTTCGCCTGAAGGGGCTCGTGACTTTTTAGTTCCAAGCAGGATCTATCCCGGGAAATTTTACGCTTTGCCGCAGGCTCCACAACAGTACAAGCAGCTGTTGATGGTTGGTGGAGTCCACAAGTATTTTCAGATTGCTCCGTGTTTCAGAGATGAAGACCCCAGGGCTGACAGGCATTCCGGTGCATTTTATCAAATTGACGTAGAGTGTTCATTTGTCAATCGTGATGAATTCTTTGCATTGGTTGAACCGTATTTTAAGGAAGTTATTGAAGATATTACAGACAAGAAGCTTTGGAAATATCCTCTTCCTCGCATAGCCTATAAAGACTCAATTGATTTTTATGGCAATGATAAGCCCGATTTGCGGTTTGAGATGAAACTTACTGACTTGACGGAGCAATTTCATAAATCAGACATGAAAATCTTTCAGGAAGTTGAGACGGTTAAAGCCGTTTTGGTTGACAAAGATTTTTCAAGAAAAGAACTTGATGATTTGACAGATGAAGTAAAGCTTCAGGGTGCAGGTGGGTTAGCCTGGTTCAAGGTTGAAAACGGCGAATTTGGGGGGCAATTAGTTAAATTTTTCGAGAAAGATCTGCAGAAGCAGATGCTAGAGAAATTTACCCAGAATGGATACGAAGTTAAAGGAGCTCAGACGATTCTGGCGATAGCGGATGATTACAAAAAAGCTTGTTCTTATGCCGGTTGGGTTCGCTCAAAAGTTGGGGATATCCTCGGCTTGAAAGATCCGGATACGCTGGCTTTTGCGTGGATCGTTGACTTTCCGATGTATGAATGGGATGAAAGGCGAGACAAATGGGATTTTGGTCACAATCCTTTTTCTATGGTGAAAGGCGGTTTGGAAGCTTTGCGCAGCCAGGAGCCTGAAGATATTTTAAGTGAGCAGTACGACATAGTATGCAATGGATATGAGATTAGTAGCGGTTCGATCCGAAATCATGATCCTGAGGTGCTTGTGGAGGCATTCAAGGTTTTAGGGTATTCTGAAGAACGGACTAGAAGAGAGTTTGCTCACATGATTTCAGCTTTTGAGTTTGGTGCTCCGCCGCATGGAGGCTTTGCTCCGGGGATAGACCGCATGATGATGATATTCTTTGATGAGGATAATATTCGGGAAATATATGCTTTTCCAAAAAGTAATGCGTCTGAGCCTATGACTGGCGCTCCTCGTGAGGTGCCAAAGGAGGATCTGGATGTTCTGCATATTGACATAAAAAAATCTTCGAAGAAAAAAACAGCAAAGAAGTCAAGTAAGTCCTGATTTTTGACTAAACTGAAATTTAATGCCAGAATCAGATATGCAGCATAAAATGCGGGCAAAACTTAATACTGACAGCGACTTGGAAATTAGTCCAGAGGAGCTGAGTGAAGACAATTCTAAGCAGGGAGCGAAGGAAGAGTCAGGAAAACTTTTTACTCCGAAGGTCTTTCGATCATTCATCAAAAAAGGCAGCGGGCAAGTAAAATCTCGGAAGATCTTTGCTTCAGAAAGTTCTGAAAAGCAAAATGGCTTGCTATCTGGAGGATTGTTTCGGAAAAATGGATTTGGGAAAAAACTAAAAGTTCACTACTTGATTATTCTTGTCCTGATCGTTGTGGTCCCTGCTTCAATTTATCTTTTTTATGGCTCAAGTTACGACTACATCCAACCTGACCAATCCCAGGCTTTTGATAGCACTCTGGCCGTTGAGTGGAGTGAAGTTGAGCTTGGTATCACTCCGACAAAACCTGAAAGAATCGACCTGGCAGGGATTACCGCGCAATCGGCATATGTCTACGATCCTGATTCATATGAGGTTTATGGCCAGAGGGAGTATCACGAACAGTATCACATTGCTAGTATTACAAAACTTATGACTGCACTGGTGGCTGATGATTATTATGAATGGGATGAAGAAATCGAGGCAAAGGGAGACTTGATGCGGAATGATTATAGTAAGATTTTAGGGCTAAAGCCTGGTGATAAGATGGAGGTTGATGATGCACTGCGTGCTATGTTAATTGGTTCCTATAATGATGCGGCTGAAGCTTTGGGAAACTCAGTTGAGGGTGGGTACAGTGAATTTATTGAGGCTATGAACCAAAAAGCAGGGGAATTTGGGATGCACAATACAGTTTTTTCCAATACTTCCGGATTAGTGGATGAAGGGAATTATTCAACTCCTCGAGATCTTCAAAAGCTTATAGCCCAGTTTATGAAAAATGAAGATTTAGCAGAATTGGTAAGACGGCCTGCAGACAAAATTAAGTTTAAGAGGCCGGTTGAACCAGAAGCTGAAGAAGACAGCGGTCAAGCAGCCGACGAATTAGAATATGAAGAATTTGAGCAGGTTATTTATACAACTAACCGTCTTCTTGATGAAAAGTATGGAATTGTAGGCTTAAAGACCGGATATACAAATTGGGCGGGGCAGTGTTATGTAGCGTATTATATTAATGGAGAACAGGAGCGAGTAGCTATTGTGTTGGACTCTGAAAGAAGATTTGAGGATGCAGAAGCTATGATTGACAGGTCGCTTTCGGTTCAGTGAGGCAAGGAAGGTGATGCAATGATATGGTGCAGATACTACTAATAGTAATTCATTGGATTGGCTAATATTGTGTTATTGCGTACGGCATTTTACACGGAATTTGAACCTCAATATTAGGGCTGAAACGTTATCGACTCCGACAAATCCTCGACTCTGATAAAATAAGCATCGTTGTTTTCGATGTTGAAATTGGCTCCGAATTTTTCAGTCCCTTCGTATATCACCCCGGAAAAACGACTATTTTGAAATCGAAAAATAGCGTCAGCAGCAATTCCTTCTTCCTGCAGCAAATCTAAAACACTATATGCTGTAAGAGAATCCGCCGTTGTGCTTTCCCAGTTATCAAAGAACGCTGATCCTGTAGGTGTTTGCAGCGCTACAAGGTTCCAGCCATTTTGCAATTTGATCTTTGCCGGCGTATGGATAGGTGTTGAATTTAATGTAATTGTATTTGAATCGGTAGCCTGGGAGTAAATCAGGTAACCCTGTCCGTGAATAATCTGAAAATCCTCTCCAATATATTCGTCTTCTCCCTGCTGTTTGTATGACTTCCATGAACCATCTTGAAAAGTAGCCAGATATTTTACTTCGACATTCTCATCTTCAAGCTCGTTAACTATATCTGAAGCGTTAATGGCAGTATCTTTAATTGGAAATGAAGTGTAGTTTTTAAATCCGGGCACTGAAATCTGTACATCAGTCTTAAAGATATCCGCTTGAGGCGATTCATAATTATCAAAATTCCCTGGGATTGAGAACAGCTTCTCTGCTGAAAAAGGATCAGTGCTGTTATCCGCAAGTTTAATTCTGGATATCGTTAACTTGTCATCTTCAACTTCGCCTACAAAGTAGTCCGAATAATCATCACTATGAATCCCAACAGCCATTCCGGATCCTTTGACCAAGTGTATTCCATCATTTACAAGGTAGTTAAATACATGAGAATGCCCTGAAAACATAGCTTTCACATTGTGATCGCAGTCAAGCTGGTTTGACAAGAATGTCAGATCAGAGAAACCGGTTATATCATCAGCATCTTTATTTTCAGAAGTTGCATTTCTGTGTACGAAAACGAGAGTAATAACATCCGGATCCGGTTGATTACAGACTTTGTTTTTGATCCAGTCAATATGCGGAGCGGAAATACCATCATCAATACTCTCCGAAAAAGTCCAATCAAGTAAGAGGAATTGAATATTGCCTCGCTCAATTGAGTACTTACGGTTTGTGGCTTCTGATTCACAGTAAGCAGGATCTGAGTTAATATCGCCGTTAAATGCAATGAATCCCCCGGCAAGATTTGGGTCTAGACTTGCAGTGCTTTCTTCGTGGTGATCAGAAGGATTCTCATTGGTTTCTCCCCAGTAGTAGTGGCCATCCAGGCATAGGTCAGTGATATACTCTTCACGCATTCTGTAGTCTGTGTTCAGGTCTCGTATGTCATGATTTCCCGGTGCTAGATGAATTTCAACAGGAGTAGCGAAATTGGTCTGATTTGGATAATTTTTGTACTGCAAATCTAAGAAATTTTTAAGCGGTGGGTATCGAAAGTCTCCCCATATAACGGAGTTCCCATTGTCTCCCCATCCCAGGTCACCCACGTGTATAGCTAGTTTGGGGTCATATTGGGTCATGTCCTGGAAAAGAGTATCGAATACAGTCGTATCAGGTGTCTGAGTATCGCTGAAAATTACAAAGTTCCAATCGTCAAAAGCAGCTACGACAGTTTTGGAAAGCAGCAGGAGCGTAATAATTGCACTGAACTGTATTATTTTTCTCGGAATAGTGTTCATTTTATCTATACAAAACTTAGATTGTATGTCTATAAGAATCTACCAGTTGGAGAGAATTCATCATCTGGAGTTTCAATAACCGGTTTTTGTTCTTGAACTCTATCGGTTACTTTGTCGTAGTTAATTGCGGGCACATAATAGTAGAAGCGTCCTAAAATTCCGCTTTCAAATGTAGCTTCTCCGAAAATGACATAAATCGGTTGCAGGAAGGTCGACTCCTCAGGGGAGTTGTAATATCCAAGCGTAACCGACAAAATCGAAAACTGAGTTACTTTCTTAGGGGTATAATCAATTACATCGTCACCATTTTTTTCTGTCAGATAGACGAGACTTCCTTCTCCGTTTTGCAGCTTTGCTACAGCTTCATTAGCCGATAATAATTCGTATGTTCCGCAGCTTTCATTTGAGACTACCCAATTGGTGTAATCAATGGAATATATTTCACGAGCGGCAGGCTTTCTGTTGTCATCCGGTCCGATATATACAGAGATATAGGATTTTTGTGGTGGTAAGGTATAGATATCTGTAATAAACTTATAAATCTCGACTTGACCTTCGGAAGTAGTGACTGTTTCGTTTTCGACGTCAAATTCTTGTAGCTGAGTTAAAATTTTTGAGTAATTTGGCTGATTATCCTGGACTTCAAGTAGAGGTATTGTTCTAAAAAAATCAATTCTGATTAAGTCTGCTTCTGCTTTTGATCTGGCCATAGTAAAGGAACCATCATTTCTGATTTTGATTAGTACTGCTGCAGGTTGTCCGCTTGCATAATCAGAAGTCAATAACCCGGTACTTTGGAGTATGCTAACGGCCTGGCGGGTTGCTTCTTCAGTTGTTGGGAGTTCTCTTATGTTTTCAGGAAATGCTTTTTCGTTTGTAAAATCTGTATTTAAGGTAAAAGTCAGATTTCGCGCTTGAACAGTTAATTCTCTTGCAGTTTCCGAATCCTGCCAGTAATAAGCCGAAGTTCCTTTTCTTGTCATAGCATCCGGATCAAATCCCAGGTTTTCTGCAATGATTTGGGCTTCCTCCTTTGAACTTAGTGTTTCTCCGGGATTATCGTATCTGTAGACGTTGACGATTCTTGGGAGATTTTCAATCCTCCCGGTAAGGGTCTCAACTCCAAATTCTAATTGTGAGCCTTCTTTTAGTTCCAGTGACGGGATTGAAAGTGTGTGCTTGATAAATTCATCCCGGGTTGGCGTGCAGGCATAGTTTGCCTTTTCAAAATTTGGTATTGTTTGCCGTGTTGGCCAATTGAGGTAAAGGTATAGCCCTCCGATTGAAACTACTAGTAGAAACACTACTACAAGGCTCAATCTTTTTGTCCAGTAGGCAGCTTCGGTTAAAGTCATGTCTCTATTATAATTACAAATGGACCTTTTTGTAAACCTTGTTTTCGCAGTATGGGATATCTGTGTTATAATTTCCCATATGAAGTATCCACATTTTAAAAGCACAAAAGCACGGGAACGGAGTTAGAATAGGTTAGAATACAGTCAAATTTTTCCAATAATTTTTCACTGAAACATTGATGTCAGACAAAATTAAAAAACAGGTTCGTGTCCGTGCGGCTCCCAGTCCAACAGGCCGAGTTCATACCGGTAATTTAAGGACTTTTTTAAATGATTATTTAACTGCCAAAAGCTCCAGTGGCGTTAATATTTTAAGGGTTGAAGATACTGATCAAAATAGAAAAGTTGAAGGAGGGTTGGAGGCAATTCTTGAGACTCTAAAGCTTTTCGGGATAACATTTGATGAGGGTCCGAAGCAGGGTGGTGATTATGGGCCTTATATTCAATCCGAGCGACTTGAAATTTATCAAGAGCATGCCCACAAGCTCGTTGAAATGGGGCATGCGTATTATTGTTTTTGTTCGAAAGAGCGTCTTGACGAAATTCGTGAAAAGCAACGGGCAAATAAAATGAGGATAATGTATGATCGGCATTGCCGGGATATTGATCCGAAGGAATCAAAAAAACGTGTTGATTCCGGAGACCCTTATGTCGTTCGTATGAAATTTCCAACGGAGGGCTATTTGGAATTTACTGATGAGATTTATGGCAAGATTCGCGTAAACAACGAAGAAATTGATGATATGGTTTTACTAAAGTCAGATGGCTATCCTACTTATCACTTTAGCGTGGTGATAGATGATCACCTGATGGAGATAACCCACGTTCTGCGAGGTCGTGAGTATTTAACGCAAACGACTAGAGACATCTTTTTGTACAATGCATTTGGATGGGAGCCGACAAAATGGGTACATGTACCCTTGCTTTTAAATCCTGATGGCAAAGGTAAGCTGTCAAAACGCAAAGGTGCAATGCCGGCGTTAGCGTATTTGAGAAAGGGTTTTTTGCCCGATGCAGTTCTAAATTATTTGGTTCTTGCCGGATGGGCTCCTAAACCTGAAGATGCTAAAAAAGACGAAATCTATACTTTGGATGAATTATGCAAAATTTTTAGTCTTGACCGCATGAAAAAATCAAATGCCCGCTACGACCAGAAAAAACTTGAGCATATCAATAGCATGCACATTCGTCGGCTGGATATTGATACCCTTGCTGAAAAGGTTCTTAATTGGGCTGATAATTATGTACTGGGGGATTTTATTGCTGATAAGTTTGATGATCATTTTGATTGGGAAATCGAGCTCAAAGAAAAGGTCTTAAAATATCTGCCTAAATGGAAAGCTGATCTGGATTATTTTAAAAAGGCTTTGGCTACGGAGCATGAAAGGCTGACTGTGTTTTCCGAGATACCGGATGCTTTGAATTTTTTCTATGATGAAGAGTTCGATTGGGATGACGATGACTGGCGGACCCAAAACCATGATTTCAATGAGCTGGCGGATGGTCTTGAAAAGGTTTTGCCAAGACTTGATGAAGCTTTGGCAGATGGAAGCTGGGATCATGAGAAATGGGAAAAAGCTGTGCGTGGAACTGCTGATGAGCTTGGTTGGAAGCACGGGGATTTGTTTTTGGCAATTCGTTCAGCTACAACCGGTCGTTTGCAGAGTCCTCCGTTGTTGGATTGTTTTAAGGTAATGGGGTGGGAGAGGGCTCGGGGTTTGATAGTTAATGGTATTGATTGGCTGAAAAACAAAAAGTAGCTTAATTGCAGGCTTAGACGGTTGCTTACAGGCGTGACCTGACTTAAATGTTTTGATATAATCACTCTTGAGTTCTATATCGATATTGCTGGGTCGTCTAATTGGTAGGACAACGGTCTCTGAAACCGTGAATCTTGGTTCGAGTCCAGGCCCAGCAAATTTGATAAATCAAAATATGAAAGCGAATAATAAGAAAAAAGCTAAGATTAGGACCGAATTTGTAGATTTCTCAGGAGCAGCATCATATAATCCTGTAGATTCTGAGGATATTCGTGCTGAACCGGAGCTTGCGTCCGAAAGAGGTGATAAATCACAAGCAAAGAAAAAAGCTAATAAAACTAGCTCATTTGTTCCCGGTAAAATACGACTGATCAAGCCGGACAGTCAACCCGAGCGAAGTTTACACAAAAAATCTTACACCAACATTGTATATCTTATACTAATTGTACTTTGGAGCGTTTTGATCGGTATATACCTGTTTGACGTTGGGGGCAGCCGTGACTGGATCCGCAATCAAATTGAGAGTGTTGGTGTTTTCGATACGGAAGATGCAGAGGTGGACCAGAATTCAGCGCCTGAGGCTCCACAGGACAATGCTGAGACTGAGGAGTCCGAGGTACCTGATCCGGACGATTATTATGACGAGAAGCCCCTTGAAAGTGTTGAAGAAGATCCTGAAGATTGGCCGGAGGATATTGATAAAACCGTTCCGGCTTTTTCTGGGGGAATTCTGGACAAGATTTCAATTGGGGTAGGTATTTGGACTTTGGATTACGTTGAAGTAGAGTCGGATTCGGAAAAAGCATACTTGGAGAACTTAAAGAGTGCTGGTTTTACAGCCGAAATTTCTCAGACGTCAGGCAGGGTTAAAATGATTTCAGCGGATCACTCAGAAAAAAAGCTTCATATAACAGCAAATTTCGATCTTAATGCCAAAACTATGCAGTTGATAGTGATTGATTTGGATGAGGTTGAATAAAAGTTAATTTGAATTACAAAACAATTCTGCAAGAAAAGGCGACAAGGACTTTTTGCAATAGGATTGGGTCAATCTTCCCTACACCCGGTATAGCTTAAACCTCCAGGCAGAGCGCGCTTTTCAGCTGCAGTCTTGTTTTGTAATTCAAATTCAGTACAGATTAGGTTACAAAACAATTCTGCAAGAAAAGGCGACTAGGACTTTTTGCAATAGGATTGGGGTATTAGTCCGCATTTCTGTATTTCCTAACCCGTTAACAATATCCCCTTGTCCCTTTTGGATTAATTCCCCACTCAAGACAACTTCACTGGCATCAACTAACTCCTGCTGTTAAGATATCCATAATCCCCACTAATAGCAGATTACGGAAATAGCGAATAATCAGGTTTCAGACCTGATTTATCCCGGAAACCTAACACTGAACGTAACATGGTTATTGGTCATACTTACCCTGAGCTTCCAGCCCAATTTATCAGCAAGACTCTTCGCTATCGATAGACCAATGCCATGAGACTGACTATTTTCATGGGCTTTCATCCTTTTTTTCAGTAATTTTGTTGTTAGTTTAGAATTAGGCCTAATCTGATTTGTTACGGAGAAAGTATATTGATCCAGAATAATTTGAACTTTACTGTTATCGGGTGAGTGCTGCAAGGCATTCTTGATAAGGTTGGTGAAAATTATGCCAGCAATATTCTCGTTAGTTCGCTTTGTAATGTTTGACTGGATTTTTGAGGTTATTCTGCTATCTGCTCTGCTGACTTTTTTTATTGTGCTGCTGGCCAGTTTGCTAACATTAACTTTGTTAATGTGGTAATTTTCGTCTTCAAAAGAAATGGAGTTTTTCCTTAGGTTTCCTAATGATTTCTTAATATCCAACAAGTCTTTTTTAAGGGAATTGAGACCACTTTCATACTTGCCGGTACAGAGCGCAGCTTCTACAGAAGACAATGCTACTGTCAGAGGCGTCATGAGCTCGTGATTCACATTTTGGATAAAGTGTCTGGTGGTATGAGCAGCTTTTCTGATTGGCAATATAAAGATTTTTGCCAGCACAAATCCAATAAAATATGTCGGGATGGACATCAGTATAGATATGAGAATTATTGATCTTGTGAGTTTACTTCTCATTTCCGGTGTGATCGGGCTGTACTTTGCTACCTGAATTGTGACACTCTTGTCAGATGAGGATGTTAGTCTCGCAGTATAAACATAGATTACAGTCTCAGGATTTCTGTAAACCGAAAACCCCAGTCTTTTCCAGTCAATATAATATTTGTCGAAAAGCTCAGACGTGTAAAGAATATTCCCTTCCTGAGTTATGATTCTGGTATAGAAGTTTCCTCTGTCGGATTGTTTGTTCGACTCTCCAATGTCGCCGGAGATAGGTGCAGCATATTCTTGGTTGAGTGGCAAATTCTTCTGGTTGGTAATCGAATCATTAGCGGTTTCTGAGTCATTTTGAATTATAGTATTGGCATTCGGGGGGGGAGTCACTAACCGTGAGGTCCCATCGAGCGTGCTTTTTTGGTAGTCTATCTCTACATCCTGGAGGTTATTTTGAGTGAAGTCAAGGATAACTTTATCCAGATTTTCTTTTAATTCAATTTTCGTTGATTGTTTGATTTGCTTGTTAATAACTATAATAGTTAAGAATGATGCCACCAGGATTATTACAGATGAAGATATTGCATAAATTATCGCAAGCTTGATTTGTTGAGCTTTCAGAATTCGTTTAAGGGACATTTCGTCGGAATAATTACATTTTATATCCGAAACCTTGAACTGTTTTAATTGTATTTTTCCCAAGTTTTTTTCGAATTCGAGAGACGTGTACTTTCAGGGATTTTGAAAAAAGCAGGGATTCATCATTTGCACCCCAGACAGCATCATGGATCTGAGTAGCTGTCTTTGGCTCGCCTTTATTTACTGCTAAAAACTCAACTATTCGGTATTCAGTCGGCGATATATTTATCTCTTTGTCGTTTTTGGAGACTGACTTTTCTTTTGTGTCAATTAGGATTTCGCTGCCTATCTGAATTTTTGAACTTTGGTTCTGGCTTTTCCGCCGCAGGAGGGCACGAATTCTAGCTTTAAGCTCATCAAAAATGAATGGCTTGGTCATATAATCATCTGCACCGCAATCAAGTCCATCAACTTTTGAAGACAGATCATCTCTCGCGGTCAGCATAAGAATTGGAGTATTAATCTCGCGTTTTCGGATTGTTGTGCAGACTTCAATTCCATCAATATCGGGAAGGCCAATATCTAATATTATCAAGTCAAAGTTGTTTGCAGTAGCTTGACTTAAGCCTTCTTGTCCAGTACTGGCAGTCCTTATTACATAGGTTTCTTTTTCGAGCACTGCCTGTACATTACTTGCAAGTTTTTTGTTATCTTCAATTAGTAAAATATTCATATCTAATTGTAGATTGTACCACGATTTTACTTATTGTAAATTTCATCATATGCGCTGCCTTGATTATCTTTTTGAAAGAATCTTCCCTTTTCAGAATCATTTACATAACCATCATTTTCCTCAAGTTCATCTACGAAGTCTATCTGCCCTTGCAAGTCCTTCGCTTCAGATGAAAATTCTCCATCAAGTCGTTCATTTGCATTCTCAATCTCAGTGATTGAAGTTTGAAGCAGGACGTTAGCAGCAGCGTTATCGCCTTTATCCAGTGCCTCGTAAATTTTCAGCTTGTTTTCTGCAATGAGGGCTTTTATATAGTTTTTATATACATTATCATCGGCAAGCAAGTTTACAATCTCACTGCTCATTGTGGCTTTAACCGGGACATTTAGTTGGACGGGATCTGAATCTGTCTGTGCGGGTTTACTGTACTTTATTGAAATATTGGCAAGCAAAATCTCTTCTTCTGAAAGTTCTTCGGGATTTATCGCTTCAATCTGAAATAAATAAGAGACTTTTTTGTCACTGTAGATATTGTATGGGTTAAACTTGTATTTGTTCTCGAGTTGGTAACCGACGCCTGTACTTACTTCAAAGTCAGGATTGAGATTGAATTCAAGCTCAATATCCTGAGCAACTAGCTTCAAAGCTGAATTGAATTCTATCTCAAATATTGCATTTGCTTCTTCAGGATTTCCCATAAAATAGTAATTTCCTTTTGTAGCTTTTGCAATTTCAGTCAGTACCTTTTCATCGTAATCGACGCCAACGCCGATTGTTGATACTGAAATTTTTTCTCCCGAAAGACTGGAGGCTAAAATACTTAAATCAGAAGGGGTAGATAAGCCAACGTTAGCTAGGCCGTCGGACAATAAAATTACTCGATTTACCTGAGCTTCTTCAAGTTTTTTCTTGACGCTTTTAACACCTTCCCTGAGGCCTCCTTCTAGATTTGTTGATCCTCCGATTGATAATGAGTCTACCGCTTCGTTAAAAGAACTTTCATTAAATTGCTGAGGTTTCAGGACTACTTGAACATCCGTTTCGTAGGATATAATTGAGATTGTGTCATTTTCATCAAGCATAGATGAGATAGACTTTAGAGCTGTTTTAATAGAGTCGAGTTTCTCCCCGCACATAGAGCCACTCCTGTCGATGACAATTGAGATATTGAGCGGAATATTTATTGAATTTTCTTCCAGAGGCTTTTTTCCTTCAAGTTCGATTAGTAAGTATGTTAAGCCATTTCTAGTCATAATTGTGTCACTTCCCAGTCGTGCAGAGCCTTTAAGTTCATCTGTTTCAAATTCGTAGATTTTTGAAGGATTGGTATTATCAGTGTTGTGGATGCCGACAGGTACAGCCAGAGATCCTGTCGGTTTGCTCTTGTTGTCGTCAATGAATGACTCTGATGTCATTAAATATATAAAAACAAAAAGAAAAGTCATAACCACGAGACTCAAAGCCCCAGCCATAATCAGTATATATTTGTTGGGAGTATTTTTTTGCATAGATTTTATGTAACTTAAAAAATTAATTGTTCTGATTATAGACATGCCGAAGTTAATGACAGGTAACAATGCTTATTGCGAGGAAATTTTAATGGTGTACCGCAATTGATTAAATTCGTAATCTCTGCTTTAATTTAATATAAGTTACGAAATTCAAAGGTCAATATAGCAATAACTTTTGAATTTCGAATATCATATATTAGCAATATTAATCATGATTCGTAACTCCCCTTGTATTAAGAATCTCTATTCAAATTAAATTGATTTTTTAGAAAATATTATGAAAAAGGTCGCAATAATGTTTGGAGGTGTTTCGAGTGAGCATGAAGTCTCGATAATTACCGGATTGCAGATAGCTGAAAAAGTTGACCGAAATAAATTTGAGCCTGTTGTAATCTACGTTGATAAGAAAGGTAGATTTCGATATTACCCCGGGTTTAAGTCTCGACGTGACTTCAAAGAAATAAATCCTTTGAGTATTAACTTTTCTCGTGATGAGAAGGGTTCGTATATATACAGTCCAGGGGTCTTGGGTAAAAAAATCTATCTGGACTGTGTTTACCTCGCTTTTCACGGGGGACTGGGTGAAGGAGGCTCTATGCAAGGTTTTTTGGATATATTGGATCTGCCTTATACTTCTCCTGACACTGAGGGCTCGGTAGTTGGGATGAGTAAAGTAATTGGAAAAGAGATTTTACGAAACCACAAAATTCCTCTTGTTGATGATATAGTTTTGACTGATAATTGCTGCAGAGATGAAAAGCAGCTTGACAGTAATGTTGAGAAAGTGGTTAAAAAACTAGAGTTACCAGTGATTATCAAGCCTGCGCATTTTGGCTCGAGTATAGGAATCGAGATAGCGAAGACCGAAATTGAACTCACGAAAGGCATATTAGCTGCAGCACAACTTGACAGCGAAATTTTAATAGAAAAATTTCTGAAGGGGATTCAAGAATATAATATCTCTGTCAGAACTGTAAATAACTCAGTCGCCGTAAGCGAGATTGAGAAGCCTTTGGCAGAAGACGAGATTTTGAGTTTTATGGATAAATACGGTAAAGGAGGGAAAAAGAATGCCGGCGGGATGGCAAGTTTGGTGAGAGAGCTTCCGGCAAAAATCTCCGAGAAAGAAAAAAAATTGATAGTTAAGTACGCAAAGACTATCTACAAGGCGCTCAGATGCAATGGTCTTGTTAGAATTGATTTTATGAAAGATGAAACTGGTGATCTGTATTTTACAGAAATTAATACGATTCCGGGCTCGATGTCGTTTTATCTTTGGGAAGCCAGCGGAGTGCCTTTTACTCAGCAGATTACTGAATCAATTGAGCAGGCTTTTCATGACTACGAAAACAGGGTAAATAAGTATATCGAGTATGAATCTGATATTGTTGATAAATGGATTGGACACGGTTCTGATTCGGAGGGCTGATATTGCCGTTGGTGGCTGCGACAGACGAAGGATTAATAATAAAGATCGGTCAATTCGGGAAACATAAGAACAAAGACTTCATTAGGGTCAAAAATCTGTGTAATTACCTCCCAGGCGTCATTCATGCTTGATGCATGATGAATCTTTCCTTTGAAATCGGATCTCGTTAGACCTGATTTAACTTCGTTAGCCAGAATTGAATTTATAACTACAACAAAGTCAGCATACTCACCGATCTCCATCCCGAGATGGACATTTGCATTTATATTTTCCATGCCCAGCTCCGGAATACCTGCTGTAATCACAAGAAGCCGCTTATCATTTTCTTCAGCAATTTTTTTCCCTTCATGTATTGCTGATTTTGCAGTGGTCAGGCTGATATTGTATGAATCATCGAGTACCCGGAAATTTCCGAGATCAATAATTTTTGTTCTTCTTTCAGGTATCTCAATTTTTTTAATAGTGTCTTGAATGAAATCGTTTGATATCTTTAGAATTCGTGATGCTTCAATCGCATACATTAGATCGTGTACCTGGACCAATGTAACCTCGCCTCCATCTGCAAGCTTTTTGAGGTACTTAGGTGGGTTGTAGGTATCGATTTTGATTATTTCGCGCTGCTTGGGGGTATCGATTGAAACTCCGACATTATTAAACTCCTGAGCTGTTTTTCGAGACATTATAATCCTGGCAGTATCTTTTGACTGCAATATACTTTCGCGCAAAGTTTTTGCTAGATTTCGACGTGTTCCCAGCCGCTCAAGATGCTGATCTCCAATATTTGTAATTATCACAATGTCCGGTTGTGCCAGTTTACAGCACTGGGCAATTTCGCCTTTGCTCCAGCCATCAGCCTCATAGATGATTAATTCTGTTTGGGATTTGAGATTGTCAATAATCCATTTCGCTATGCCATCAGGGGTATTAATATTTCCGGGTATCATCTGCGTTTTGTAATTGAATTGCACAATCTGATTAAGAAAGTTTTTTGTTGTGGTTTTACCGAATGATCCTACAATTACGATGGATTTTAGATCTTCAATTTTACTTGTTTTCTGAATTGCTGCCTGATACAGCCTCTGTGAATTAATCTTGAGTACAAGAGCAAATATTGAGTTGACTATCCCAATCCAGAGAGGGATCAAAAATATAGAATTCAAGTATAAAAGAAGTATTACAGCGATGTTAATACGGTCGATCAGCAGTAAAACTACTGTCGGGAGTCCAATAGTAAGCACAACGCTGACGACTTTAGTTATCCTTATACGATCGGTAAGTTCCAATTTGCCGGTTCGCTGAAAGTTCCTTTTGAAAAACATCCTCCCAAGGTGTGAAAAGTACATCTTGGGGTAGTATAGTTCGAGCTGAAGCATGTACAGAAAGTCGTCATAAGGAAATAAGACTGAGGTTAAGGTTTGCAACTTTTCTCTTTTCACTAATTCTGCTCTTGAATTAAATTTCTAACTTTTCCATACAGTAGATCGGGGTTTTCAAGGTGAATATTATGACCTGTGTCAGGAAGTATTGTTAATTTACAGTCCGGTATTAATGTTAGCATCTTTTTAGCAATAGAGACAGGGACTTCGGTATCACTTTCTCCCCAAACTAAAGACGTAGGGATGTTAATTTTGCCTAGTTGATGTGATTGATCGTATCCGATTGCAGCTCTGAAAATTTCCTCCAGCTCTGTGTTTCGGGCTCTAATATAATCTTCACTGCCGAATTTAATTATTATTTTATCTTTTAGTTTCGATTCAGGAATTACTGAGCTTGCAATTTTTGCCAGTGATCCGAGTATTTGATTTTTAAGACTTGGAATTCTTATGCAAGGCGCGGCTATCAAGATCAAACTTTTTAGCCAACTTGGGTTATTTACAGCAATCTCTGCAGCAATTCTGCCTCCGAAGGAGTGTCCCATCAGGATTACTTTGTGATTGCCTCTTTTGTTCTCAATTAGTTTCGTGGTCCATTGAGCGTACTCTTTAACAGTTTTTACGTTTTTGTTGATAGGCTCTTTTCCAAATCCCGGCAAATCAAATACTTCTGTTGAGATGGTTTGGCCGATTTTATCTGCAAAAATACTCCACTGTGACTTTTCTTGGCCCCAGCCGTGTAGTATTATGAGCTTTAGTTTATCTTGTGATTTCATAGTTATAATGAATGTTATCACGATATTTAGTTAATTGCCACCTTTTTGCTTATGTTTAATAATGAAGAGATTTTTCCAGGTGCTAGCGATAGTATTGGGTTGAATTTTTGGATGTCGTCGGTTGAGGACGGTAATATGTCTTATAATTTCGGCAATTATGGCGAGGTTTTAACCAATAGAAAAAACTTTCTGGAGAGTATTGGCATAGAAAGTGAAAGACTTGTATTGATGCGAGTTCGCAATAATGACAATATAAGGGTACTTTCCGATTCTGAATTTCGGGCAGGCATTGCTCATAAAAAGTCCGGTGTGGTTGCTGATGCGATTATGGTGTCAAATTCAAAGTATTTTCTGGGGTTAACTCCTGCTGATTGCGTTCCGATAGTTGTCTTTGATCGTAAGAACGGTATTTTCGCATTAATTCATGGGTCAAGATTTACAATCTCCCATAAAGTTGTCTATAGAGTTATTAAAAAGATGATTTCTGACTTTGGGAGCATCCCCGCGGAATTACTTTTGTTGCTCGGGCCTTCAGCAAAAGGCAAGTCCCTAAAACACCCCAAAATATTTTTGCCTGATGACAGTCATCTTAAGAAATGGGGAAAATTTATCTTAAAGACTTCAGATGGCCAGGAGAGTTATGATCCAGTTGGTTATACAATTGATCAGTTTGTCCATGCGGGTGGCTTACGAAAAAATGCTTTTGAGAGTTCGATTGATACGGTTACTGATAAACGAGCTTTTTCACAGTATAGAAACCGAAACCTGCCAGATGGAGATAATGGCAGAATGCTATTTGTGGTGAATTGACGATTGTCTAACTGAGTGATTATGCTATAATACCATTGTTAATATATGGTATTCGAAATTCAAAAGTTATTGATCTAATGATCTTTGGATTTCATAACTCACATTAAATTAATTAAAACCCGATATGAAGATAATAATTGAGTGTCCGGAATGCGAAAACGAGATCGAAATCACTGAGGATGACCAGAAAGTAGGCAAAATCCTCGAGTGCCCATTTTGCGGCAGTGAGCTTGAAATTATTGAAGTTGAAGGGGATGAAATTAAAGTCCGCCTGATCGAAGAAGAAAAATAATCCAATAAAGCCCATTTCAGTTGCTACCTGGAGTATAAATCCTCTATAATCAAATATGCAATTTATCATTCGAAAGATAAAAAATTTGCTGCATTGGCTTGAAAGCCAGTTTTATAACATCTTGTATGGGCTGCCGTCCAGAAGACTAAAGATTATAAGCATAACCGGTACTGATGGAAAGACAACTACGTGCACACTGATTTATGAGATATTTGTTAATGCCGGTAAAAAAGCTGGGCTTATGACAACCGTTGAAGCAAAGATTGATCAAGAAACTTTCTCTACAGGGTTTCATACTACAACACCGGATTCAAAGAAGCTTTACGAATTTATCCAGAAAATGATCGAGGTAGATACGGAATATGCGGTTGTCGAGACTACGTCACATGCTCTGGATCAGAATCGGACAAAGGGGATCAAATCTATTGCGGTCGGCTACACAAATATTACAAATGAACACCTTGATTATCATAAAAATATTAAATCGTACATTCGTGCAAAGCTCAAAATCCTTAATCAGGTCTCGAAATCCGGATTCGCAGTGCTAAATAAAGATGATGATGCTTTTGGGAGATTTGAACGTAAAGCGCGCAACAGAAATATCCCGTACTATTCGTACAGCTTGAGAAGCGGGGCTGATTTTGTAGCAGAAAATATCCAGCAGTCGGGCGACAGTCAGTTATTTAATCTAAAGATAAACGGCCAAAGTAAAGGGCAGTTTGAGCTTGGCGTTCCGGGTGAATATAATATGCAGAATGCTTTAGCGGCTGTTGCTGTAACTTATAGTCTTGGGATTCCAATTCAGGCAATTGGAGAGGCCCTGGCCAATTTTAAAGGAGCGAAAGGTCGCTGGGAAGTTGTGGTGGAAAAGCCATTTAAAGTGGTTGTTGATTTTGCCCACACACCTAATGCGTTAAAACAGGTTATTTTGCAAGGAAGGTCACAGACACCCAAAAACCGCAAGTTGATTGTTGTATTTGGATGTACTGGGGAACGTGATCCAAGTAAAAGGCCTGTAATGGGAAAGTATGCTGGTGACCTGGCTGATGTAATAATTGCAACGTCAGATGACACCAGGACCGAGAAAATTGAGGATATCAATGAGCAAATTCACCAGGGAGTTTGCACCACAAACAAAACTGAAGGAGAAGATTATTTCCGAATTGGTGACAGGCGGCAGGCTATAGAAAAAGCCTTGGAGCTGGCTGATCGTGGAGATGTAGTCTTATTATGCGGTAAGGGGCACGAGACAACTCTTAACCTGGACGGAAAAACTGAGATTCCGTGGAGTGATAAAAAAGTAGCTTTAGAAATTTTAAAATCTAATGGAGTGATTCGATGAAGAAATATTATTTAGAGACTAAGGGAAATTACGAGAATTATGAATTTCCGTACCGGGTTTATGGACTTATGGAGGACGGGGATGATCTTGACGAGCTCTTGGCGGAGGGATTCCTGCCGACCAGGACAAGAAAAAGTCTGTTTTATATGGCTCGGAGCGTTAGAATTGATCTGAAGCGATTTGAATTGTCGAGCGAGAATCGCAGAATTCTCCGAAAAACAGATTATGTAAAACTTGAAATTAAGTCTCTCAAGGATTTCGATTATGATTATAAGATTGGTAAATTTGCTCAGGATTTTTACAAGGGCAAATTTGGGAAGAAAGTTGTCAGTGCACAGAAAATGAAAGCTGTTTTTACTGAGGGCTTTTTTACTGATGTGCTTGTATATTATGATCGTAACCAAGATAAGGATAATCCAATCGGCTATTGCCCAATTATGAAAACTCAGAAATCACTTGATTATGTCTATCCTTTTTATAACTTAGATTATTTTGAAAAGAATCTGGGGATGGGGATGATCCTGCACGCTATTAAGATGGCGCAAGAAAAAGGTATTCAATATTTTTATCTCGGGACATGTTATACGGAAGATGCTTTGTATAAAACTCAATTTGAGGGCCTGGAATATTATAATGGGGTTAAGTGGATAGCAAATATTGAGCAGCTGAAATCTCTTGTAAGAGGCGATTTGGATCAGAAAGGGAGTATTACTGACGTACTGATTAAAGAATAGCATAGATAAGCTTTTATTTGGGGCAGTAGATTGAAAAAAGAGGCTAAGCACATACATTTCATCGGCATCGCCGGTTCTGCGATTGCACAGCTGGCTGTAATGATGAAGCAGAAAGGCTGGAAGGTGACGGGCTCAGAGCACAATAAAGTTTGGGAGCCTATGAAATCTTTTCTTTCTGACAATGATATTAAATATACTGAGCTGAATTATAATCTAGAAGATGTTAGAAATGCCGATCTCATAATCTTGGGAGGCTCTGCTTTATTGAAGGATCCAAATCACCCCGAGTACATTGAAGCCAAAAAGCTTGGAAAAAGAATAGAGGGGTATGCTTATCTTGTAGGAAAATACATTTCAGCTGATAAATCTATTGTAGTTACCGGAAGTTATGGCAAATCAACTACAGCGTCAATTTTAGCATGGATTCTCATCCGGGCCGGATCAAATCCCAGCTATATGATTGGAGGCAAGGTTGAAGGACTATCTGCCGGTGTAAAAATTGGATCTGGAGAGGTGTCTGTTTGTGAAGGTGATGAATATGCTTCTGTCTGGGGATATGATATGGAGCCTAGATTTTTGAGCTATAAGCCTACTCACGCAATAATTACTTCAGCTGAGTGGGATCATATTGATGTCTATAATACGCTGGATTCTTATATTGCAGCATATGTTAAGCTTGCTAAAATGATAAATAAAAAGCAGGGTTCACTTTTGGTCAATGCTGCGGGCGAAAATCTCGACTCAGTATTGGACGATTGCGAAGGTGAATACTCAACCTATCTGTTAAGTGGTGAGAAGCCGGTATTATCAGGTAAGCCTACTTATTTGGCAAAAAATTTGGAATTTGATTCAGAAAAAACTCAGACGAGGTTCGTTGTTGATAAAAATAATAATGAGTATGAACAATTTGCTTCCGGGCTTATTGGCAGGCACAATGTGGAAAATTGTCTGGCTGCAATTGCAATGGCTGATTCTGTCGGGGTTGCGGCTGATAAGATTGCTGAAGGAATTAGGACTTTTCCGGGTCTTAAAAGGAGGCTTGAGATTATTGGGAGTGCAAAATCAGGTGCGGTTTTGATTGATGATTTTGCACATTCACCTGTAAAAGCTCAAGCCACAATTACTGCCTTGAAAGATTTTTATCCTGATAAAAAAGTGATCGCAGTATATTTTCCGAGAACTTCATTAAATCAAAACCGAGAGACTTTGAATTGGTATCCGGGAGCTTTTGATGGAGCTGACGATGTAATTATTCCACGGGTAGATGTTCAAGCCTCAACACCCCGTGCTGATAGAGTCTATGGGATAGATATTGTTGAGTCAATTGCCAAATCTCAGCCTAATGTCAGGTATATCCCAATTAATGAAAATCTAATTAAGTATCTAAAGGAAAATTCAGATGAAAATTCAATTATTGTGTTTATGAGCTCTACCGGTATTGATTGGGCGGTTCAGCAGCTAATCTAATGTGAGTTACGAAAAAATTAATGATTCCAGTTAAACAGTTAAAGCTTAAAAGTCCCATAGAAACGACAGTTCACTTAAAGCTTGAGAATCTGAACGAAACCGGTTCACACAAAGATCGCGGTCTAAAAACACAGATTCAAAAGCATATTGATGATGGAGCTGGAAAATTTGTAATCTCATCATCAGGCAATGCAGCAATAAGTGCAAGCAAATTCTGCATGGAGCATAAGCTTCCGCTTACAATTTTTGTCTCGCCGGATACTCCGAAGTTTAAGTTAGATAGAATTTACAATTATCCTGGGCTGACAATAGAATTTAGTAAACGGCCAAAACATGATGCTTTTCAGATGGCAAAGAATAGTAAAGCAGTATTTTTGCGTGCATCAACAGATTCTTATGCTGTAGAAGGATATCAGTCGATTGCT
Source organism: Candidatus Dojkabacteria bacterium (assembly GCA_014729235.1). GTDB lineage: Bacteria > Patescibacteriota > Dojkabacteria > SC72 > WJKH01 > WJKH01. The sequence continues at coordinate 22,108 of WJKH01000065.1, forward strand.
ATTGAGCTTTCGAAACAAGTGCCTGGCTGCACCGATTTATTTTTGCCGGTTTCCAGCGGGACAACGGCAGTTGGCGTTTATCAAGGGTTTAAAATCTTAGATTCGCCGAATAAAATTCCGAGGTTTCATGTAGTTCAGACGACCCGTGTAAATACTATTTCTCAAGAGTTTGATAAAGACTTTGATCCGACTGAGGATAGCATAGCTCAGGCAATTGTTGATAGAATTGGTCATAGAAAAAAGGAAGTAATTGAAATTGTTCGAAAAACTAACGGATGGGGATGGGTAGTGAGTGACAGCGAGATTATTCAAGCCAAGGAGTTGATGCCTACTGCAATACAAGCATCAAATGAAGGGGCTATGTCTGTTGCTGGCTTGATTAAAGCGTTGAGGAATGATTGGGAAATTTCTGTTCCTGTTTGCATAATAACTGGACTTGGAGAGAATTAGATTAATTAAAATGAGTTTGTGATGAAAAATTTAAAACAAAAGATCTTTTACGTTTGCAACGATCCGGAAAGAGCAC
>WJKH01000066.1 GCA_014729235.1 Candidatus Dojkabacteria bacterium
AGAGAAGCTACCTACTTTGTCGCAAATGTTATGGACTTCTTCATAATCTTGCCAACTCACAAACAACCCTGTAAACTGTAAAAAGACAAATAATATAAACAACCAACCCGATGAAACAAAAAACCTTTGGAATACTATTTGCAGCAATAACTGCCACGCTAACTATTGTGGCCATTATCATATACCTCTCCACCCCTTATGAAATTCGAGTCACAAACCTTACAGACTCATCAGCCACAATCACCTGGAAAACTCGAATCCCAACACAAACAAAAGTCACTGTCACAAATTCAGAAAGCGAGCTACCATTTTTTCTATGCCTCTCTTCGAGAAAAGAGGCCGGGAAAGAATTGGTCAGTGATGAAGAGAAAGTTTCCGGCAAGAACCACAGCGCAACACTTGTGCAGCTAAGTCCAAATACAAGGTATTATTTTGCTCCCGGGGGAGGTTTTATGAACATGATACGTGTTAAAGCCGGGCGGCTATTTTCCAAGACCTACAACCTGGTCGGTGAAAATAATTTCGCCACCTACGATCTGTCGGATACCCCAATAGTACCGGCATCACTATATGGAAAAGTTGAAATTGAAAGTGGGCGTGATGATCAAGCAGCCTGCTATGAGCAGGCGGTTGTTTTTATCGATGGAGGTGAGATCAGTCCGATAAGTACTTTAATCAATGACACAGGTGGGTGGTCAATTGATTTATCAGCCAGTCGTGATGGAGATGGTCATGTAAAGCAGTATTCCGGTGAGATTGAGACGGTATCGGTTTTTGTTGATGCCGGCAAATGCGGGAGTATTGAAGCTGAGTTGACCGATGTGGTGGTTAATGAAAATATTGGTTCTTTAATTATTGGCAAATAGCTTGCAAACTCTTTATCTTGGATTTTGTTGTGGTTGTCGGGGAGGGGGAAGGTTCTATTAAAGACAAGGATAAAATAAGGGAGGGGATTCCAATATTGATTTGGAGATACCCTTTTTCTGTGTACAGGTAATTGATGAATTTGCTTTTTCTCTTAGTTCGAAATATGTTTCAGCGGGACATCATAGTTGTGCACTACAAAAGAGTGAGCTCAGAATAGTATTTCCAAATTCAAGCCTCCCGATTTGCTACGAATTTACTCTTATTCCTCCGCCTCCTCATACCCCTCGCCAGCAGAACAAGCAGAAACAGAACTAGAACGAGAACCAGACAAACCGGGGAAAACAAAATTAGTGCACGACCGATACAAGTGCCGCGCAAAGCAATGTCTAGATTTTCTTTCCACTGCGTACTTTTTCCAGTTGCAGGATCAATTGATTTGCCTTGGCTGTCTACATCCTGAATAGGAGACCCAACAAAAGACTGCAAATCGCGAAAGTATCCCTGCTCGTCCCTTAGAGAACTTTCTGCTGATTCAAATTCTGATTGTGAAATTGGCTTAATCTCAATAGTATATCCGTCGCCTACTAAATCCGGATTGATCAAAAAGTCGCTTGAGAAAGTTGAGATTGAATTAGGAATATTAAAAAAGTCATCATAAGTGAACCATAGTACGTGCTCCATATCGGGGCCTATGTACTCGATATTGCTTTCTCCCCAGGTAGGATCAATGCTTAGCCAACCGTATTCCGGCAGCCAGACTTGTAACCACTGGTGTGAAGTTGGTTCAATATAAGTGTTGTTGTCATCTGACGTCTTGTTGCCATTGTTGATTTCAATAATCTCTTCAAGGAGATTGGGATCAATATCCTCGTTTTCTGTAATTGAATCAATGCTGAAGTCCAGTTCATTCGGGTCATTGCTGTAGCCGACAGCTGCTCGTGCCGGGACTCCCTGCGCGCGTAAAATTGCTATCATAGAGTCGGCATATTCCATGCAGACGGCTTCTGATCCCTGCAGAGAGGCAAGTGCTCCCTGTCTCTCGTTATACGAAGCTGCTTTCAGAATGCTGTAATCGTATTTGTCGACTAGATAGTCATAATCTGCACGGACGAGTTCCAGCAGGGTAGTCTTGCCGGATTTTAGCTCCTGAGCTATTTGCCGAATTGTTGGATGTTCAACTTCCCAGTAAAGACTTGATTCGAGGTATTTATCAAAGTTTCCGCTGGCGGCTATTTCTTCAAAATATTTCTCCAGTGAGATGTCAGTGATATTCTTGTCGCGGTGGTCAATTAGAATATAGCCTTCGATGATTATTTCTGAATCTTTTGTGGCAGGCATTTCGAATAAGGCGTTTAGATTTCCATCGGGATCACGGGTGATTTTTGTGGGAGAAGGGTAGATTTGTTTGTAGTAGATTCTTTGGCTTGTTTCGCTGAATTCGCGTGGCAGATTGATAGTGTAGAAATTGGTTGAGACTTTGTCTGAGATCTTTCCAAGTCCGGAAGGAGTAATCGTATCTGTTTTGGGAGCTTTTTGGTTAATTTTGAAGTAATAGTACTGGTTTTCGCCGAAGGTAACGCTTCCGCCACCTTTCAATAAGTCATCCTCATCGTATTTTATGGTGTAGCCGTTATCAGTCTCGGTTATATTCACCGAGTCGGGATAGTAGGTGCTTGGGGATTTTTCGCCGGTGTAGTGAATTGTTGCTGAATAATTTGACTTCCAGCTGGTTCCGCTTTCATTATTGTAGTCTTCTAATTCAACTCCTTCCTGAAATCCTAGTACAAATATCATGTCTAGATTACCAATCTGTTTTATATAATCTTTTGTTTTATACTCAATTGTGATTCGATAGGGGCGAAATCGGCGAATTTGCTGGTTTCTATAAATAGTGAGGACTATGGCCGAATCAGTTTCTTCTGCTGTATAGTTTTGTATTTCGGTTGAGCCGTGGGTTATCTTTAAGCTGTCTAGTATGAATTTATTGTTTTCAGGCGTGCTTTCAGATATATTGTATAGTGTTATTGTCTCGTTTCCCGGGTCATAGTAGAAGTCTTCGGAGTTCATCTTGACCCCGTAATTAACTTTGATTGTGGCGTAGTCCTGTCCTTCTGTGTAATAAATTTCAGTATCTTCTGAAGATTCAGAAGTATAGTATTTTGAGAAAGCTTTTGGGATTGGGCTATAGGATAATATTTGGCTGATTAGCAAAATTGCTGTAAGAAAAGCGGTTTTTAGAAAGCTTGGTTTGTTATTCATTAAAAATGCTGATAAAATTACATGCAGATAACTAATTTTACTATAAATTTAAATCTGTGGCAGTAAAAAGATCTCATTTACTCTCGATCGGTATTGTAGGATTGCCTAATTCTGGTAAGTCGACTTTGTTTAATTCAATTACAAAGTGCAGTGTCCCGGCCGAGAATTTTCCTTTTTGTACGATAGATAAAAATGTCGGAGTTGTCAAAATTCCTGATGATAGGCTGGAAGATTTGGCGGGGCACTACAATGCCCGCAAAATTGTTTCTTCGGCTATAAAATTTGTTGATATTGCCGGGCTGGTCAAGGGGGCTTCGCGTGGTGAAGGGCTTGGCAATAAGTTTTTATCACATATTCGTGAAGTTGATGTAATTTTGTACGTTTTAAGAGCTTTTTCCAGTGAAAATATTACTCATGTCTATAATCGCGTTGACCCGCTCGAAGACATGCAGATTGTAGAATCTGAGCTGATTTTAAAAGATATGGATACGGTTAAGAGAAAAATTGGAGATTTAGAAAAGCTTGCTCGCTCAAATGATGAAAAAGCCACGGAAATGCTGAGATTCATGAAAGAGCTCTTGGCTCATCTGGATGAAGGTCGTCCAGCGATTGAATATAAAATGACTGATGATGAGGCCGAGTTTGCTCGTGAGCTGTGGCTTTTAAGCAACAAACAGCGCATGTATCTTCTGAATATTCGTGAGGGAGTAGAGGAACCGGAGCTGGATAATTGGGAGCAAGAACTGAAAGAGTATATTCCGAAGGAGGATCATGAATTTGTCATCAGAGCTGATGTAAAGTTGATAGGGGAGTTATCGGATATGGATTCGGCTGAACGGGAGGAATTTTTATCGGTTTTTGATGAAGAACCGGCTGAGCTTGATGAAATTGTTGGTTTGGCGTACAAGAGGCTTGATCTGATAACGTTTTACACGGGGAATGAATCAGAATGCAATGCCTGGACTATTGCCAAAGGGGCAACTGTTGCTGAAGCCGCTGGTGTGATACATAGTGATCTGGAGGATCGTTTTATTACTGCTGATGTAGTAAATGTTGATAAGCTTGTGAAATTGGGAGGCTGGACAGGTGTTAAGGATGCCGGTTTGATTGAGAACCATAGTCGTGATTATCTGGTGCAGGATGGTGATTATGTTGTTGTGAATAATGGATAATTGTATTTGTGGGCGTGAGTTTTTGGGGAAGTGCTTTATTTGGAACGTTTTACGGAAATTTCGGTATCATTTGTCATTGGACAAGAATTTTGATTGCTTAATTGAGTAAATGATGTTAAAATACCCTCAATACTGTGTGCAAATAGTATTAACAATTGGTGTTCCAAAATCTAAAACAATAAAATTGTAAAGAACAAAAAATGGTATATGAAATTATGGTTATGTACAAGCCTCTTCTCCCTGATGATGTGAGAAAAGGAGTGCATAAGGATATTCTCGCTCTCATGGAGGAAGTCGGCGGCGAAGTTGAGGATGTTGATGTTTGGGGAAAAAGGTACCTTGCTTACAAGATTAAGGGTCATAACGAAGGATATTACATAGTTTATCAGGTGGATATTCCTTCTGACTCAGTTTCTGAGGTTAATCGAAAACTTCGGCTAAAACAGGAAATTTTGAGGTACGTGGTTACAAAGATAACTGATAAGGCTGAAATTGGAAAGAAACTTAAGAAGAAGAATTTTTCAATTGATTAAACCCCATAGCCTGCAGATTATGAAATCGGATTTCACAAAGTTTTAAGGACTTTTTAATAATTCTCTGTTACAATATGTAATGAGCTGGTACCTGTGAAATTCAATTGTCAGGTGAAGGCGATAAATAACTTATTATACAATAATTTTATGGCTATTAGATCTTTAAACAAGGTTATGCTGATCGGAAACCTGACAAGGGATCCTGAGTCGAGATTTACCGGAAGTGGGACGCAGGTGTGTTCCTTTGGTTTGGCAACGAATCGATCATGGAAGGATAATAACGGTGAGTATCAGGAAACCACAGAGTTTCATAATATCGTTGCATGGGCTAAGATGGCCGAGATATGTCAGCAAATTCTTGCAAAGGGGATGCAGGTATATATCGAGGGATCTCTGAATACTAGAAGCTGGGAAAGCGATGACGGCCATGTCAATTATAGGACTGAGATTCGGGTTGACAACTTGATCTTGTTGAACGACAGAGGAAAATCAGGTGCCGGCGGTGAAAACTCTGGTGCTTCAGAGGATGTTTCAGGAAAATCGCCTGAAGAGCTTCTTGAAGAGATGGAAGAAGAAGAGAGTTCAAAATCCAAGAAAAAAGGTGATAAAAAGAAAAAGTCCAAAGGGAAGAAGAAAGGTAAAAAAGATGCCAAGAAAGGGGAGTCTGATAAAGATGAGGACCCTTTGGAGGATGATTTACCATTTTAATATAATTTAGAAACTAATTATGGCAGAAGATAAAGAAAAGAAGGAGAAAACTGAGAGTCCTAATCTTGACGATGTTTTTGATGAAAGTCAGGTAACCGGAGAAGAAGAAGATTCAAAAAAGTCTTCCAGAAGGTATCGCAGGCGCAGACCAGTGGATCTCAAGTGTCCATTGTGTGAGTCTGGTGTCAAATATGTGACATACAAAGATATTTATCAATTGAAGAAATTTACCTCTGTAAGAGGGAAGATCATTTCAAGCGAGAAGTCCGGTGTGTGCTCCAGGCATCAGCGTCAAGTGTCGAAAGCTATCAAGAAAGCTAGATACATGGGTTTAATGCCTTATGTAGCGATCGAAGAATAGTATTAGAGTTAATATTAGAATTTGAAGATGGCCAAACTGCCTCGTTTAACAAACAACGCCTATCTAAAGATATATTTTGATGTAGAGGGTATTTACGCCCATCTTGCTTATTCTCATATTGAACAAGGCAAGAGCTTTATTAAATCAAAGTTTATTCCTCACGGTGTAGCGTCAGAAAATCTGTCGTCTAAAGAACTGGACAGATATATTTGGGAGCTATTGTTAGGGCTGGAAGAGTTCTTTGACTGGAATATGTTTCAGGAGATATCTGATAGGCAATCAGGTGTTGGACAAAAACTGACTCATGGAGAAAGTTATACCCACAGGCCTCCTCCCAAGTGTAATCTTTCATTGGTTGATCTTAATGGTGAGGGGCAGGGAATTTCCGGGGTTGAGGTAAAGATAAATGAGCTTGTTGACATAAAGAAGGGATTGCTGGCATCAGTTCGAAATGTCGTTGCTGAGGCTTCGGTGGATGTTATTGGCAAAAAACTGTATTCAAAGGTGGCGGCTGAATTTGGACACAAATTTTCATACACTGATATTCTTTGGATAGATGTAAATGTTGGGAGCTGTCAACTCTTGCGGCTGAAGTCTAATGATGATGAGTTTGACGTGTTTGAGGAGACTGAGTATTGGTCTGAAAAGTATACAGTGGACGAAATGCTTGATTACCCTAAAGAATCCCTTGTTAAAAGCTTTATGCTGGAAAGTGTGCCAAATACTTCCTCACTAATAAATAGATGGGTAAACTTTGTGTACGGCGGATCCTTTTATACCGAGTCTTCAAACATTCAGGATGTTCTGCGAGCGGCAAATACTTCGCGGTTGTATTCTCAATTCCACGGGAAAGATACGTTTGAAAACTTTGGAGTTCATGATTATCTGCCGGGAGATTATAAAAGTCTTGACGGTTTTGCTGTAATAATTACCGGCGGTTTGACTAAGACGATTCCGGAGACTGATTTGCTTTTGTCGATTTTGGATAGTCTAGAATTACAGGGCTATTTTGATCTGTTTTATGATAAGTATGAGAAGTTGGTTTGTTTTGGAGAGAGCTATTTCAAGGGAATAGAAGCTGAAGATATTATCGTAAACCGAAAATTTGTTATCCCTGTGGCCCAAAAAGTCGTAATACCGGAAGTTTCAGGTTTGGGAAGCAATAGAAAGGTTGTGATGTCCGGGAGATTATTAAAAGCGGGAGAGGCTGCGGAAGAGATCTTTTGTGTAACTCCCGAAGTTAGAGAGTATAAGCTGCCGGGTTCTGATTGTGTTTTGGAGGCAAATCTCGTGAAGGGGGCAAATTTACCAGACGTAGGAAACAGGATAGAACATACTTTTGTTGGCGAGTATCTGGATTTTGATAAAGTGATTTTTGACTGCAGGTTTAGGCCGGTTGTTTACGGGCCGGATGCAAAATCAAATAGAGCTAAGATGGCACAGTGGTTTAATGAATAGCATTTACAATATTATAAAATTTGGGAAGCAAAGTATAAATATCCCGTTTGATGGTGAGGGGAAGCTTTCTGTTGGGAAAGGCGATGCAATCAAACCGGGAGATGAGCTTTTTACCGTGACTGGGAGCAGAATTGGTGAGACGTATTTTATTCCTCAGGAGTTGGGCGTTTCGCTTGATCAAGTGAGAGAGTATGTTTTGAGGCTCGATGGTGAGTATGTATCAAAGGGTGATGTGATAGCGGAAAAGGTCTCCGGCTCAGGGCTGACCGCAAAGCAGGTTGTTGCTACTCGTGATGGAATTATCAGTCTGAAGCGGCTTCATAATGGTTTTATTGATATTCTGACGGAGAAAAAGAATCATAGATTTGAAAGTAAGTTTAATGGGAAGGTTTTGCGTGCAAGTAGGCAGTTTGGCGTGGAGTTGCAGGTAAAGACTTTATCGTTAAACTGTTTTGCTTCGAAGCTGGTGAAGCGTTCCTACCTAAATAATGATTATGTCATGGATGCTGATCTGGATGGCGACTCTTATCTGGGTGAGATAGACGTAATTAAAGATGGAACTTCGGTTTATACTGTCCGGGATTTGGGGAAGAAGGATTTTGAGCACAAAATAGTTTTTGCAGGGAGGTATTTGTATCCTGATCTGGCCATAGAGGTTATTGAGCGTGGTGCTTTGGCTATTGTTGCCTATTCGATGGATTATGAGGATTTTAAAGAAATAAATGGGAATATTTTGTTGATTGGAGGGTTTGGACAGCTTGTGATTGACGAATTCTATATCAATTTGATTGATTCTGTAAAAGGGAAGTTTGGCTATGTAAGCAGTAACTTCAAAGATGAGTTTCAGGTGCTGGACGGAGAAATTACTGACAAGATTTTTCCTTCTCTCAATAAGAAGTATTTTGATGGGCTGAGAGTCGACAGCATGGTTATTTCAACTCGTGTCTCGGATTACGGCTGTGTCGGGCGAGTTGTGGGTTTTGAAGATGATGGAAGTTACGCTGTTGTCAAATTTTCATCCGGGCAGAAGGGGATTATTTCTGTTAATTCCTTGCGGCTGCTTAA
>WJKH01000067.1 GCA_014729235.1 Candidatus Dojkabacteria bacterium
CCCGCAAAACCAAACTGGCAAAATCCCTCATTTTGATGATATAATTCTGACAACAGATTACTTAGGCAATCAAACTGCGATTAGTCCAATAACCAATAATCTGCAGACTCGTAGACAAGTATAAAAATAAAACCTATCAAAAACTATGATCCCGATTAAAAAATCACACGAAATCAAAATATTACGCGAATGCGGCAAAAAACACACCACACTGATTAACACGCTCATTGACTACGTACATAAGAAAGATAATGACCAAAATGCCGGAAGACTAACTACATGGGACCTCGAAAAACTAGCTCGAAAAACATGCCAGGAACTAAATGTTAATCCCGTACAAATCGGTTACCACGGCTACAAATGGGCTATATGTGCCGGCACTAACGAAAATGGCCCGCATGCAGTTCCCAGCAAATCGAAGGTTGTTAAAGATGGAGATTTGTTGACAATTGACACAACTATCAAATGCAATGGCTACTGCGTAGATGGTGGGGTTACTCTGCCATTCGGAAAGATTGACACTACAGGTCTTCAACTGATTAAGACTGCAAAAGAAGCTCAGCAGAACGCCATAAACGCTTGCATTACAGACAATAGAGTCTCTGATATCAGTGAAGCGATTTATACAACAGCAAGAACGGCCGGTTTCGATGTTCTAACTTCCTTTATGGCTCACGGCATAGGGGAAAAGATGCACGAGCCTCCAAATATACCAAACTTTCCATTTCATGGAGCAAATCCACGTCTCAAGACCGGAATGGTTTTGGCTCTGGATACTCTCATCGCAGAAAGGAGTGGAGACACAAAGATCTTAGATGATGGATGGACTTCAGTTTTAATTGATGGAGGCAGATTCAGTTTCTGGGAGCATACTGTTGTCGTAAATGAAGATCGCGCAGAAGTTCTGAATCCTTACATGATATAGAGAATCTCATTGCAATAAAGTAGCTCTCCATGATTGAATATGCCTGGCTCACAGGTTTGATTTATCCAACAAATCCCTTTTTAATCTGCTCTCTCTCGACATCACAAACCCTCACGGACTTGTGTACACACACTCGCTTGATAATGAAAAAGTAGGGCAGTGCGCCGCAAAGAATACCTACTCTCCGTCGACAACTGCCCCCACTGATTCAAACACAAACTCAGAACACCAGTAATAACCTAGACTATCTAATAGCCGCGGTTATCTCCACTTTTGACAACTACAACAGCTAAAATTACCAATAGCACCAAAGCCAGAACACCTAAAATTACCCACAGGCAATTTTGAGTCAACCAGTTCAAAATGTTATTTTTAAGCGAGAATTGGAAATCAACCTGATTCGAAACCTCATCATCGATCAAAACTGATTGAGTCTGAAGACTTTCAAGCTTTGTACCTGAAGGTAATTGAGAACTATCTATCTGAACCTTGTAACTACCTTCACATGACATCATTTCCCAATAACCATCATCATCCGTTTGAGTGGTTGCAATTGTTTCAGTTGTGCCATTAACATCTTTCAAAAGCTTAACTTCAACACTGCCAGCACCAGGCTCGCCACCATCATAAACAGAGTTTTGATTTGCATCATTGTAAACATATCCAAAGACTTTCACTTTCGAATTCGGCTCGCAAGCGTCTTCACCGAGAACTTCGCCTTCTTCTTCCTCGATTTGTTTTTCCTCAGGAACTTCCTCTGTAATCTCCTCTTCGGATTCCTCCTCAGGATCTACAGGATCCACAGGGACATAGTTATATACATAAATTGTGATCTCCTCTGTATCGCACTCATTTTCACTCAAATAATTATCTTCCTGCTCAGCCTCACAGACTTTCACTTCGACCTCATATACACCGTCTTTATCAAACCTGTGTGATTTAATATCCAGATCTCCTGTGTCGTCAATTCCAGTCTTTTTGTACTCATCCCCATCGTCATAATCGACTTCCATATACCATTCTGCATCATCGGGATTTTGTGCAATATCACTGTCATCTTCAAACTCAGCTTCAAACTTTACCTTTGTCCCTTCATAGACATGAGTATAATTACTTTCCAAATCCTCAATATCGGGATCATCATTTTCTACTTCAAATTGCATAACCTGGTAATCAGACACCCCAGACGAATCCCAAACCTCGACAAATATCTCATAATTCCCTTCGTTCAAGAGGGATGTATCAACTCGATTCATTCCGAGCATACTTGCAAAGTTTGTAGTATAGCTTCCTCCAGAAATTTCATACGCATTCCACCTTGGATACCCATTTGATGGAATCCCTGAGTATTGCTCAATATAATAGTAGAATCCCTCTAAATTTCCATCAGCATCTTCAACTGTAAACGTATCATCAATTCGTGATCCTTCCTTTAGATTTCTATCAGAAAGAGAATTTGTAATATCAGGGGCATGATTAACAGGAGGAGGGGTATAGTTTTCGATAAATACTACTTCAACGTAGCACTCACTTCCCTGTATAGTAGGAAGCTCTCTATAATCTCCCTGGCCAACCACACCTCGAGTATCTTCTCCGCAAACCCTAATATTATAGTATCCTGTTGGCCAGTTTGCGACGCCATTTATAGTAGCATCACCTCTAACTGAGTTTCCTGATCCAAAGTCACCTGAAAAATCTCCGCTTTCATTAATTCCAAGGCTATCGTTCCAAATTTGATAATTAATCCCTGCAATATTAAAACTCTGACTGAATGAAACAGCCGTTAAAGCAATAGAGTCAGAACCTGTAATGTAATCAGAGGCAAAGTCAGTAATAATTGGATCATAGAGCTCTTCATAGTCAACACGAACTTCGAGATCACATCCCTCCTCTACTTCCTCTATGTTACCAATGGAATTATCCAATACTCCCTCATTAACTATATCTTCAGCTCGAGTATTGATACAATAAGTACCGTTTCCAGGGAAATTAAGAGTGTAATCGCCGGAATCACCAGCTACAGTCCCAACGACAGCCTTATCTACGAGTACATCAATAGAATCAACCTCAGTATAATCGTCAATATAAGAGTCAACTGTAATTGTAAGCATTGTTGTTGGGATTACAACCCGTCCTGAGTGACTGGATACATACGAAACAGGGGGCTCATCTTCAACAATATAAATGCCTCCCTCACCTTCAATATAATCAGACCGTCCAAAAACTCCACTTCCTTCAACCCAATTACTGTATTCAATACCATCCTCAAAATCTAGCTCAGATATAGAGTCGAGATCATTCCAATTTGACCAGTCACTGTACCTTGTTGTTGTCCCTTCAACCAGAGTAGCACGAACTCTGCCAAGTTCAACAGTATCCTGGTTATCAGGAAAGAACCGATAGAAAGTACAAACGCCTTGTGCGCAAACCTTACTGTCTAAATCAGAAATACCGCGTACAAATTCTTGACCGCTAGACAAATTCCAACTGATATACTCATATTGGTAATTTACATCTGCAGTAGAGCTCTCGTTGAAAGTTAATTGAAGAGCAGGGCCGTCCCCTAATACAGAATCACCTTCATGAGTGAATTTATGCTCAATCAATCCTTTAGGCGGCATAACTTCGCCAATCACACACTGATCCCAGTTGTCAAAACCTGAGTAATCAACCTTCCCAATGACTCGATTCCCCTGTCCCGAAGGATTAGTATCAGGATTACTTCCATCACCGCTCTTATTATCGTTAGGTCCGCTGCAATCTCCCCACCAGTTATTTGTTGCATCTACCACAATCTCACCACCGCTATATTCGATACCAACATCTGACGCTCCACCATCAGTCGTAATAGTGTTATTATTGATAGAAACTGAAACTGTATTTGCACTCACATCGAAAATTCTGACTGCCACTCCATTATTTTCAAAATTATTGCCAACAATTCTAGCTGAAGCGTTATCTACTATGAATATCCCAATCGCATTTGCGACAAATGTATTGCCATCAACAACATTTGCTGAAGATTGATTCGAAAGATGTATACCATAGTCATTCCTATAAAGGTTCGATCTCTCAATAGTGAGACTAGATCCATTCTGACCTTTTAAAGCAGCTGACTGCGAATCTGTATCCGCAACAAAACCGCTAAAATCAACTCCAATGACATCTAGCACACCACCATCAACGAAAATCCCAAAACCCAGATCAGAATTATTCTTTCTAAACTGAACATCACGAACTTTAAGTACACGTCCAGAGTTAACTTGAATTGGGGCCACTTTTCCCTGCTCACTAAAGTCCTCAATAAAAAATGCATCGCTACTTCCCAAAATCTCAATATCTCTCGACTCAATTACAATATTGCTTGAGTCATAAGCTCCGCTTTCAAAGTAAAATCGATCACTCTGAGTACAAATGTCAATAATTTCTTGTAGATTTGCCTTATAATCCGTAGTTACCTTGTAGTAGTTGTTATACATATCATATTCAGGACAATCGGCTGCCAAACCATCAGGATCTTCATCTAAGTCCTCAGTAATTTCCGGCTCAACTGGGTCAACAGGTTCCTCTGGTTTAAACGGTTCCTCGGGTTCAATAGGCTCAACAATGTTTTCGGGCTCTTCAGGCTCCTCGGGTTCTTCAACAGGAAGCTCTTCTAGAGGGACCTTTTCTGTTCCCTGGGTATCAATTGGCTCATAAAAAGGATGTATTAAATCATTTTCATGTGCAAATGCAGAAAAGATCGTTTCTATAGGGAGTAGAACTTGCACTGAAAATATCGTAAAAACTGTCGCCAAGTTTAAGATAAAACTCAGCTTCTTTGATATCTTACGTTTTCTCATTTTGTTAGTATTTTATAAATTTATTCGCGATAGTCGTGAGCAAAGAAATATTGATAATTACATTTCTTTGGGGCTAAACAGCTAAGAAATGGCCTAATACACCAACTTAATTAGCTGCATAAGTTAACCAGACGTTAAAGAGCAAAACACTTTTCTACATAAACTCTGCCCAATTATATCATTTTATAAGACATTCTACAATCCCGTGATGTCATGATGTATTAACAGTTTTCATCTATAACAACTGCTCACTATAGGACTTGCTTTATTAAGGAGCACGAATTTATGAGTCTTGAGTATATAAGCTTATTGAAATATAATACTATAAGATGTTATAATTAGGGGTTGTTAAAATTTAACTCGAGTAGATTAGTAACAAACGGGTCGGTGTCCGCTCACTCGTTTGATAACAAATATATACGATGAATAAAGAAAAAAATAACAAATCTAAATTAAATCTCAAATTGTGGCAGATTCTTTTGGGAGCGGGAATATTCTTTTTCGCTCTCCTGGTAACTTTTAGAATTGAAGAAAAGCCGCAATTTGAAACCGAAGAGGTCAAAAGATCGAATATTGCCAAAACAATTGAATTCTCGTCTCAGGTTTATCCACGAAATTATGTAAAGATTAATCTAGGAAGCCATGATGATCTTGAGAAAGTTTATGTTAACCTTGGTGATAGTGTAGACAAAAACGATCTTATTGCCCAGCTGGATGATGACGACCAAGTTGATAACTTCAATCTGGCCGCTGATTCCTATGCCACATACGCGGATCTTGAGGACGATCTCGAAGACCTGGAAGATGAACTGAGCGATATGGCAGACGACAGCGATGAATTTACTGTGCAATACGTTGACTCAATGATAGACATTATTGATGACATCCCCGACCTGGAAGCTGACATTCAGGACCAGCTGCTTGGTGAAACTGAGTCAATCTTTGCTGTCAGCGCGATGCTAGCTGATCAACTTGGAGATGCTCTGGATGAATTAGATCTCGATGATCTGGTAGAACCTCAAAAGAATGCCGCTGCAGATCAGATGGAGGCTGCCAGCGAGGCAATTGAAGACAGGAAGATTAAAGCTCCTTTCGACGGAGAAATTGTATACATCCGTGATGATAGCTACATAAATGATGGATCCTCTGCTCTAAGCGGCTCAGAGGATTTCAATTCACTTGCCGGCACCACTTCTATGCCGGCTGATATGAGCTCCCTACTGGTATCATCTTCAGTGTCAGGATTTCCAACAAGTTCAGTCGCAACTCAAGCAACAAGCGTCAATATTAATCCAATTTCGGAAAATTCAATAGTATTAGCCGACAAGTCGACTTACACAATTTTTGGAACTGCTTCGGAAGAAGAAATAGTACAGATTAAACCCGGCATGAAAACTGTTCTGACTTTTAAGGATAAATCGAAAACCGATACTGAAATTGATAAAGTCTTCCTCGTTCCTGTATCACAAGGAATGGAAAATCCAAATTATTACTTCGAGGTAAATGTAAGTGAAATTCCCGAAAACGTACCAA
This sequence comes from Candidatus Dojkabacteria bacterium, assembly GCA_014729235.1. GTDB lineage: Bacteria > Patescibacteriota > Dojkabacteria > SC72 > WJKH01 > WJKH01. The sequence continues at coordinate 6,301 of WJKH01000067.1, forward strand.
TTGGAGGAACTGTTGAAGGGGAGATCACTGTTGCTGAAAGCAAGAATGCTTTAATTGTACCTATTGACAGCATAGTTCTTAATGAAAACGAGGAAGAGATTGTTTATATCTACGAAGATGGAGTGAAAACAGAGAAAAAAGTAAACACTGGAATTCAAGGGGATGATAACACTGAAATTATCGAAGGGCTACAGGAAGGCGAGTTAATAATTACCAAAATTTTAAAGCCAAAGAAAGTTATTGCTGTGCGCCCCTGGCTTCAAAAGAAAGATTAATGCCAAAACCAATTATTTCTCTCAAAAATATCAATAAATCATATCTGAGCGGAGAAATCGAATTTCAAGCTCTAAAAGAAATTAGCCTCGAGATCAGTGAAGGTGATTTTGTAGCTATTGTAGGCCCTTCCGGAAGCGGAAAATCCACGCTCATGAATATTATTGGCTGCCTGGATAGATTTGATAGCGGTGAGCTTAGGCTTGACGGCAAAAATGTCGCTGATATGGATGACGATGAATTAGCATTGTGGCGTGGACAAAAGATCGGTTTTGTATTTCAATCATTTAATTTACTAAACAAATTCACTGTACTTGAGAATACTACTTTGCCTTCACTATACGTAAAAATTGAGAATCCTGAAAATAAAGCCCGAAAAGTTCTTGATCAAGTTGGTCTTGGCGATAAACTCAAAAACACACCACTTCAGCTCTCCGGTGGCCAGAGGCAGCGAGTTGCAATAGCTCGGGCGTTAATGGCAGATCCAGTAATTATTCTTGCTGACGAGCCGACCGGAAATCTTGACAGCAAAACGGGAAAAACTATTATGAAGTTATTTCAAAAGCTAAACAATGAAGGCAAAACAATTATTGTAATTACTCACGATCCTGCAGTAGCAAAATTTGCGAAAAAAGTAATTAAGCTAGTTGACGGAAAAGTCCATAATGAAAATGCTGATTAAGCTTTTTAGGAGCTCTCTTAAAAATATCTTGACAAACAAGCTGCGCTCCGTATTAACGGTGCTTGGGATGGTAATCGGAATTGCCAGCGTGACAATTATGGTCAGCGTAGGAGAAAGTGCCAAAAAGTGGATTGAAGACAGTCTGAATTCTACTCTTGGCACAAATGTAATGTTCTTAATTCCGGGCTCTGAGGAAGACTCAAATTCATTTGATCCCACATCTTTTTTCGCCATGCTGGAAGAAGATGATTATGAGATCTTTGAGAATGAAACAATTGAAGGCATCACTGCACACTCGAGACGAAACGTTGATACACAGGAAATTACCTACCGCAGCAAGTCAGAGAATGTACTGACATTTATCCATGATATTGGTTATGCAGAGGTTTTTGATGTAGATTTTACATCAGGCAGAAATTTTACTGAAAAAGACGCGCAAACCAGGAAAAAATACATCATTATTGATACTGTAATAGAGGATAAGTTTTTTCCGCTGCAGGAGCCTGTTGGCAAAGAGATTGAAGTAGAAGGAAAAACTTTTGAAATAATTGGTGTAGTTGATGATCCAAATCAGGATCCGGGCGGTTCAGGAGATGCAACTGCATCAATCTTTATGCTCATGGATACCTACTCACAGGTCTTTAATCAGCCTATAGAATATGATGTTATCTCATTTAGAATTCAAAATTTTGATGAAAAGGATGAGATAGAGGCCGAAATAATTCGGAAGCTAAAGGATAAAAGAGGACTCGCTCCCCAGGATGAAGCGGATTTTAACATTCAGTCGCAAGAGGACTTTTTGGAAACCTCATCTGAGATTACCGACATGATCACAACATTTCTAACTGTTATTGCAAGTATTTCGCTCATTGTGGCCGGAATTGGTGTAATGAATATTATGCTCGTATCCGTTAACGAGCGAATTAAAGAAATCGGACTGCGAAAAGCTATAGGTGCAAAAAATCGTGACATCCTTGTTCAGTTCATGATGGAGTCTATTATTTATTCAATAATTGGCGGTGTTACAGGGCTGATTTTGGGAAGTATTATCGCAATAATACTGGAAAAACTGGCTAAACTACCAGAGTTAATTTCAATTACTGCTGTTGTCAGCTCTCTTTCAGTATCGGTCTTAATTGGGACAGTATTTGGAGTATATCCTGCTCAACGAGCAGCAAAATTATCCCCAATTGAGGCTTTACGTGCAGAATAATCGCGGTTGCGATCAGATACGTCAATCATTCCTGTGTCTATCATTCCGATATCTATCTTATCCATAAAAATAAGCCAAATTAATTTGAATTATGAAATAATCCTGCATGAAAAGGCGACTAGGACTTATTGCAATAGGATTGGGGCATTCGTTCTGCCCCCTGGCGTATCTTAAACTTGCCGGCTACGCGCGCTTTTCAGCTGCAGTCTTCTTTCATAACTCAAATTAGATTGTTAATATAAGGTATTCGAAATTCAAAAGTTATTGCTCTATTGATTTTCGAACTTCGTAACTCACATTAAATTAACGCCCTGAACTAAAACCATAATCAAAAAGTGAATGATAATTTCAAATGTGCTAGAATCGTAACATGGAGATTATAACTGCCAACACAAAAATCCCGATACACACCTGGATCCCATTTGATCAGCTGGATCAGAAAACAGTACAACAAGTTGAAAACATCGCAAACCTTCCATTTGCATATCATCATGTCGCCTTGATGCCTGATGCACACGTTGGCTATGGTATGCCAATTGGAGGAATTCTGGCTACAAACGAATATATAGTGCCAAATGCAGTTGGTGTCGATATCGGCTGCGGGATGGTAGCCGTCAGAACTTCAATAAATCTGGATGAATTTCTTGAAAAAAGGGATCAAATCG
>WJKH01000068.1 GCA_014729235.1 Candidatus Dojkabacteria bacterium
AAGATTACCTTCGTTGTAAGCGTGTTTTATATAGACTTAGAGAGGGTGGCCCCTTGAATGGTTTTCTAGCGAAATGGATGAAATCGCGTGTAGAACCATTAATCAATCGAAAGAAAGCGAGTCGGGTATCAATTGATGGGCGATACTATTCATCTTGGGCTAATGATTATGAAAATCCACGCTCTTCTGTTGTGTTCCGAATATTTCCGAGAACAGATCCAAAGGATAATAGAGAAATCTTTTTTAAGGCCGGAAAATTGGCGGAAATTGATCTAGCAAGACGAGTGTTGAAGGCCGATTTGAAAATAGGGAACTTTCCGTCTGAAATGCAAATTAAGCTATGTAAATTTCTTATTGCAATAATAGAAAATGGTTTCGGGGCACTTAGGGGGCCTCTCGATCCGATTGACATCTTAAGCGGAAAAATCCCTAAAAGTACTCTCGATTTATGGCTAGCGAGTTATGAAAGATGTCCGGATCCGGAGAATATAATCGGTTCTGCAGAAGGCGTGTTTTTGGGAGATGGATCTCCATCTGTTGCCAGGCCACGTGCGACGGAAGCTATTAACATCGCTCTGACTTTAGCGAGATTTGAGAAGCCAGTCACTATAACTTTTTGGGGTGGAGCTAATATCGGCCAATGTATTAAGGGGTCTCCATACTTTGCCGGTCGAAAAGAAAAAATCGACCTGAGTTTGTCTCCGGCTACTTTTTTACTTGAGGATGGGATCCCATTGATAGAGCAATCGGCTGCTGACTTGAGAAAAACAGTTGGTATCCTGCTTGAAATTTTGACTGGTAGTCAGAGATTGCTAGATAATCTTAGGATATTGACTCCTGAAGACCTATTCGCCGACATTGATTTCCAGAGATTACCTCAAATACTTGCCAGCGGGGGAATGATAATGGAGCCTATGTCAAATACCGGATTGGGCTTTACACCCGATTTGGGTGAGTATATTACAAACTTGGAATGGGTTAGAGAAAGTGACTTTGGTACAGTTTATGAAATGCTTGAAGGAGGATACTTCCCAAATGGAAAAGCAATGTATTTACTTGAATCATATGTGTTAGGTAGGGGTTCGGAACTTGCTCTAGCTATGAGGGATTATTCTAAGGATAGAGGGATTGGTGCGTTGATGAATCAACATTGGGAACATCGCCTTTATTTTACTCCAAGAGTTTATGTTGGGATTCCCGGTGATCCAGATGCCACAATTTGGGATTTAGAGAGGTATATTAGTAAACCAAAAGATCCGAATAGCTTGGATAGGCTTTGTGATTATATGAATTCCATCCCTGTATCCAGTGATGGAAGGATATATTCTTTTACATTGTAAAGACAGTAAATTTGAGATTTAAATATTATGAAAAAGATTAGAGTTCTACAAGTGCAAGATTATCCGCCGTTTGAAGGTGGCGGATTAGAAATAAATACCTTTCGAGTTAGTAAAGCTCTGGAGAAGTATGGCGTGAAAGCCAAGATTGCTACCGGGAGGTTTACTTCTGAGACGTATAACTCACTCGGGGGAATGGGGGAGATAGTGAAAAATGGAATTCTCGCTTGTAAAGTAACCTCACCCGATCAGCTCAGTTCCCTTATCCTGGATTCAGATATTGTCGATATTCAATTCACCTTTTCATGTCGACCTGTTGCTATGGAGGCCATGAGGCTATGTTCAGAGATTGGGAAGGATTTTATTGTTACGGTGCATACTCTCGCAGAGCACATTCCGTTTTCAGCAATAGGGGAATTATCTGAATTTGAAAAAAGATCGAAGTTAGATGAGCTAGTGGGATATTTAAGCTGTGAAAAGGCTATTATCTGCGGTGTATCGAGGGCAACATTGGAAACTCTCTCAGAAGTCGGGGTCTCAAATAAGAAGGTGAAAATAATTAATTATGGAACGGCATATGAGACATTTGAAGAAGAAGGCCTGAATAGTCATGAAATCGATACTGTTGATCTTACATATGTTGGAGAGATCTCATATCTAAAAGGAATTAACTACCTGCTTGATGCAATGCGGAATTTAAAATCAAAATATAAAAGCATCAGGTTGAGACTGATTGGAGGAGGGGCTGATTTTCAAGATATGCAGAGATTGACAGAGGTTCTTGACCTCAGAGAAAATGTACTCTTTGAAGGATATGTAGAACACGGTGTGGTAGGGCAGTATTTAAAAAAGACCAAATTGTATGTCCAGCCTAGCCTATCAGAATCATGGTGCATGTCTTTGGCCGAAGCTATAGTAATGAAAGTCCCTTCCATTGCAACGGATGCTGGTGGTATGGTCGAGCTGACCGCTGATGGAGAGTTTGCAGAGATTGTTCCGAAAGCTGATGCAAGCAATCTAGCGAAGGCTATTGAAAAAGCCATTTCCGACAACGAATTCTATGAAAAGCTCGGAGCGAAGGCTGCTTGTGGGAGTGAATTTATAAGAAATACGTACACGTTGGAAAATCAAGCAAAAGAAAAATTAAATTTATACAAAAAGCTGTTATGAAAAACATACTCTTATTTTCACCGCACCCTGATGACAACTTATGCGTCGCAGGAGCTGTGAGAAAGCTTCAAAAAAAAGGCTATCAGTTCTATGAAATTCTTTTTGCAAATGGGGATAGCGGGGGAAATCTAAAAAACAGTGGTGTAATAACAGATATCAGAGATAAAGAATTTGAGAAAGCCAGTGATATTCTAAATACGGTAAGGTCTTATAAAATTGGTTTTTCGGATGATGAGGTTCAATACAGTAAAAAGCTTTTTTATAACCTCATTGAAATAATCCGCGAGATTCAGCCGGCTATCGCTTTCTTGCCGCATCCTGATGATTATCACAGGGATCATAAGGAAGTCTCAAGTATAGCCTATGATGCTATTAGGGCGGCCGATAATTCGTTTAAATTCGAGTTGGGGCATCGTTATAGAATTCCCGTCAGTTTATACTATCAGGGACTCAATCCGCTAAATCAGGTTAATATACTGGTGGACATTGAAGAGGAGTTTGACTTTATAATGAAATTGGTCAGAGTATATTCTAGCCAGATGACCGAAAGGATGAAACAAAATTTAATATCGAAGCCTTCTCTTGCTGGTTATTATATGAGGGTAAGGTATGCAGAGGCTTATGAGATACCAAAAAACTTACCTCTTTATCCTAATGGGGTATTGAGTGATTTATCATAGGTGATCATACGGTTTTCTGGCCTTTATGGTTGGGTAGTTTGGTTGAAATCGGCTTGTGCCTAGCTAATAATTGGTATTATATTGTCCACTGTGTGGAGTATTTGTCATCGGGAGAAGCATAGCTCGCTTGAAAAGAGGATTTCTACTGATGTATACTTTCTTTAGCAAGGCTCGTCATTCTGCCCTTTAGATAGCAGGATTATGATTCTTTTCATGTGGTAGCATGTTATCTGATGTAATAATAGCTTAATTCTTAACCCGATTATAATGTATCTGTACCTTATTAATAATTCCAATGTTGTAGAAGTATGACTTTGCTATCTTATAAAAAATTTGATATCAAATGTGCTGCGAAGGGAGAAAGAAAGAGTTACTGATTGTTTTCCTATCACAAATTGGGTATACTATAGGGCATGACAAATACCTGGGGAAATAAATCAGCAAGGGTTCCTGTGGGATGTAAAGATGGTTATATTCCGAAAGGGCTAAGTCCTCAATCTACCCAAGGGTACTGTGGTGGTCCGGTTGGGCATGGCGGAATTAATTATGTTGAAGCTCCTTTCGTTGCTAGCCCACAATTTAATCAGGAAAAGTGGCAAGTTGATAACCTCTGACGTGCTCCGGAATACTATTCATGGAGTGTGTACAGCCAACGCTTGATCTTTCTTAATCAAACTATAAAGAGAGCCTTGCGTGAAGTCCGCAGAAGCGAGTCATACTATGAGCCGCTTGGGGTTTTGATCTTTGGTTCTTACGCGAGATCTCTTTTTACTCGTCGGTCTCTGATTCATCCTGATAGCGATGTTGATCTCTATACCCTTCATACAAAGGACTGCAATAATATGGATCTACCTCATAAAATCGCAGCAATAATTGGAGGTGAATTTTATCGTTTGCTTGGAAGGCAGTATATTCCTACCAGTGCGCAGAACTCTTTTGGTTTGGACCGTCTTGAGCATACTGGGGATGAAGCTGGCATGATGCGAGATGGAGTTTTATTATCTGCGCCGTTTGCAACAGAAGAGCAAATTTTGCTTTTTGAAGGGGCACTTGATTCTTATGGTGTTATTCACGCCAACATTACAGATCTTGGAACAAATTTGCAAGCCTAGATTCAAGTTTTTGAATTGCGTGATACGTATGAGCATAGCTAAAATGGTTGAGGCTGCTTTGCCGGTTTTTCAATTTTTTCCATACGTTTTGGGGATGATCCCTTCACTCTACTGTGTGAGCGGCCCCATCTTGAACATTTAAGTAGCCTTGTCAACTTTTTCAATAATTTGCATATTTATAGAGAAAAGACTTTCTCTACACTTTACTTTATATCGTTCCGAAGTCGCCAGACTTCATAATCAAAAAACTGATAATACTTCGGATCAAGTCCTTCAATCTCAACAAATTCAGCTCCAGGATCTACTAGAATCTTCTTTCCTTTGGATTCGATCAATGTTGTAGTGGGAGATGCATAAATCGTTCCATCAGAATTTTCTTTTGCGTAACCTTCGATTAGTATTTTGAGTTTTTTCATACTTTTTATCTTTTTTAATTAATAAAATTAACTTTTCCCAAATTCCCTTTTCATGTTCTCAATATCAAAATTTTTACTTTTTTTCAACAGTTATCCAATTCTTCTTAAGATGAAAATATATGCTTTTCGACCCGAAACTTTTAATTCAATCTTTTGGGTTAATTGCATGATAGATCTAAACCTTTCAAGAGCTTTTTGGATGGCATCTTCTTGGGAAGAAAGCAGGACAACTGTTGTTTGTGAAGCTGATATATCAATAAACTTCTGAAACATTTGTTCATAGAAAGTCTCTAGATTAGGTATCTTTTGTACTAATCCCCAAGGAGGATCTGTAACGATTTTATTTACTAGGGTCTTATCGTCAAATTCTAGGTTTTGTAAATCACTCGTTTTGATAATAAAGCTGTTTTTTTGCATTTTCAATTTTGATATTTTACTTTTTAGAGAGGAAGTATCTATATCAGATGCAATTATTGTCCTATAAGGAGCCATTTCACTTCTTAGAAGTGGGATTATACCCCCGCCGCAAAATGGATCGATGAACACATCATTGCCTTTTGGGTTTGATAAATAGTTTAAAACGTATGCAATTTCTTTCCTCAGTGATCCTTCTTGAAAAGTATCAATATGTTCAGGGGGCTTTGTAACCCGAATTCCTATGAAACCATGATCCTCTTTTTCAATTAGTCGGATTTCATAATCTGGATGACCTCTGTCTATCCTAATTTTCTTACTCAATAAGTGCTCCAAAGATCTAATTTGATCATTATATTTCTCTCCATCTCTAATACTTCTTGATTCCACAATCCTGAAGGAAGATGTTTTATTAGCAGCATCGCCCGAAAGTTCAACTATTTTGCGAATGTTTTTTCTGAACCAATCTATTTGATCTTTGATTTTATAATTCTGCTCAAAATATGAAGCTAACAAGAAGGTTGTTTCGAAAAATCTGGCTTTTGCTATCATATTGGGCGACGTACATGAAGAATAAACTATAAATGAGCTACCTTCTTTAAGAAATTTTTTCGCAATATTATTTTTAATGATAATTTCTTTAATTGTATTTGTTAAACCTTCTGGAAAGACAGAGTAGTACTGATAACCCATAATGATTGTTAAGTTAAAGTATGATTACTCAATTATATCAGGAATAATATATTTTTATGAGAAGCTATTTCAGTGGTGTTCTTGTAAAAAACGGGATGGACGGGACTCGAACCCGCAACCACGCTCGGATCCATTCCTTGTTTTCTTTTCTCGATAAACTCGAAAGTGAAAACACTCCATGATCCTCGCTTTCCCCAATTGATCTGTCGATCAATCGGGGACCCCCTCGATAGTAAGTCACGAAGAGCCAGGCAGATACGCCGCCCATTCTTATCTGTGGAGCAAAAAATCGACTTTGAAGTCGATTTTTCACTCTACGGGATGGACGGGACTCGAACCCGCAACCTCTGCAGTGACAGTGCAGGGCTCTAACCAATTGAGCTACCACCCCTAAATCTGGCTATTAATACCCCTAATTTTGAACGTACTCGATCACCTAATAAATTCCCGTTGCAGCTGCATAACTCATAACTAGAAAAACAGAGAGTCAAGAGTAAATAGGAATTGAGAAAGATTATAGCATCAGAATCAGAGATATTCAACACCAAAAAAATACGATCAAACCCAAAGAGAGCCGACAACAAACGGCTAAAAACCCCGTTAGTTATGGCTGAAAACATCCTGAGGCGCCAAATCCGCTTTATTGATGCTTCTTTATCGCCTCAATATAGGCTTCCTTTGGCTGAACACCGACTAAAGTCTCCACAACCTCCCCATCCTTAAAGATTTTTACAGTAGGAATACTCATAACCTGATGCTCCCCTGCGATCTTGGGATTCTCATCAACATTAAGCTTGCCAATTTTTGCGTTATTCATCTCCTCTGCTATCTCCCCGATTACTGGACCAAGCATTTGACACGGCATGCACCAAGCAGCCCAAAAGTCGACCAAAACTACACCACTATGATCCTCGACCTCTTCTTTAAAATTATCGTCCGTTAATACTAAATGTGCCATATTAATAACTTTTTAAAATTAACTATTACATTTTACCATAGATTATACATTTTGTGGGAGGCTGTACCATTATACTATTGTCCCGTCTTAGCGCTGTCCTATAATACTGCTGTATCATCCTGTCACATCGTCATCTCGTCATATCGCCACACCGCCACACCGCCACACCGCCACACCGCATTCCAAATACTAACAGGAATGTCGTATATGTTCATGAACGTATGCACGCGCAATATGACAAACTTTGTCGAGCACGTGATATAATTACATACATGAAAAGAGTTAATCTTGATGAAAAATTAATTCAAACCAAAAGAGAGGATATTATTAACCTAGCGGTAGAGGCTCTAGAAAAGTCCGGATTGGTAATATATCCAACAGAAACATGTTATGGAATTGCAGCTGATGCAACCAACCAGGCGGCAGTTGATAAATTACTAAGGTATAAATCTCGTCGTGAAGGAAAACCTATATCTATAGCTGTGTTGGACGAGAGCATGGCCCGAAACTATGCGGAAATTAATGAAATTGCACATAGTATTTACGCGAATTTTTTGCCGGGTCCAATTACTGTAGTATCTAAGGCAAAAGATACGCTTGCTGATGGCGTAAGCTCAGAATTTACCACAATTGGGATCAGGATACCGGATTATCCTCTAGTACTTGAAATTATTAAAAAGTTAGGCAGACCGATAACTGCCACTTCAGCGAATATTTCATATAATCCCCGTCCATACAATATTGATAAGTATTTAAAGGAGACTCCTGAAAAGCATCTGAAGCATATTGATTTAATAATTGATGCCGGGATATTGAAGCCAAATGATCCTTCAACAGTGGTTGATACCACTCTGAACAACATGAATGTTATGAGGCAGGGGAGGATCATATTGTCAAAACAGACCTCGGAAAAGGATCCGGTTTTGTCTGCGATTACAAATAAACCTGAGGAAACTGTTGATTTTGGCGGGCTAAATATGCTTAAGTTTATTGATGTGCCGCTTGAGCAGCCTCTGGTGTTCTTGCTCAGTGGTGAGCTCGGTGCCGGGAAGACACAATTTTCCAAAGGTGTAGGTAAGCAATTAGGTATAGATAGAATTATTAAATCTCCGACGTATAATATAATGAGTGAATATAATTATGATCAGGGTCATCGAGCCGGGAAATTGATACATGTTGATTTTTGGAAGCTTGATAATTATGATTTGCTCAAATTAAACGAATATATGCGTCCCGGAAATGTGCTGATTATTGAGTGGGCGGATAAATTCCTCAGCGAGATGTTAGATGATTTTGACAAATCGAGCGCTAAAGTTATTCATGTTGTATTTAAGCCTGAAAGCTTAACGAGTAGAAGCATTAAATCTTATGAAATAAAGGAGGGAGAGCTTTTACAAAACGATGGATAACACGAAGATATTGGCAATTGAAACAAGTTTTGATGAGACAGCCGTTGCGATTATGTCTGGTCGGAAGTTAATTTCGAATGTTCTATCAAGTTCGGTTGATCTTCATAAAAAGTGGGGCGGCGTTGTTCCAAGTATTGCCAGAAAAGCGCACCTGGATAACATTGAGTATGTTTACAAAGAGGCCTTACAACGGGGCGGGCTTGAGATAGAGGATATAGATTATATTGCAGTTACATATGGTCCCGGGCTTGCGATTGCTTTGGAAGTCGGTCTGCAATTTGCTCAAAATCTTGCTTATGACAATGACAAGCCTCTTATTCCGATTAACCACATGGAGGGTCATCTTTTATCACCTTTTGCGTTGAACTCCAATGGGAAATCAGTACTTCCCGATGGCAAGGACATTAAAGATTTCTTTCCGGCGATGGCTTTGCTTGTTTCGGGTAATCACACTGAGTTAGTGTATGCGGATAAAATTGGTGATTACGCGGTGATTGGAGAAACTCTGGATGATGCGGCGGGAGAAGCCTTTGATAAAGTTGCACGCATGCTCAATTTTGGATATCCGGGTGGTCCGGTCATTAACCATGTTGTTAAAAAGTATCGATCTGAGAATAAAAATTGGAAGTCAACAATTGGTGAATTTGCGCTGCCGGTTCCGATGAAAGATTCCGGTGATCTTAATTTTAGTTATTCCGGATTGAAGACGGCATGTATGTATAAAATTAAAGAACTTCGTGAGTCCGGTATAAATGACTCCGAGTGGGCATGGAAGTTTTGCAATGAGTACATAGATGTGGTGCTTCAGTCGCTTGAGATAAAGTTGGAGGCCGCTCTAAAAAAATATCCTGACGTCCGGTCAGTAATAATTGGAGGTGGTGTAATGAGTAATGAAATTATTGTCCGCGGTATTGGTCGACTGTCCAGAAGTATGGACAGAGATTTCTTAATTCCTGAGAAAAAATTGAGGACTGATAATGCTGGTATGATAGGTGTTGCGGCTTATTTCCAGGTCGCCGGGGGTGAGTCGGGTTTATGTGACCGGGATGTTTTCTCTCTTGATCGTGTTCCTAATTTAAGGCTGGGGGATGAGGTGTTTTGACATCTGGGTGATTTTGGGTGGGAAATCAGAGTTTTTGGAATTTGTAGTGTTGGGCGAGCCTGGCTTTGAAAAGAGATAAAAGTCAACTAGGCCTTAACATACGGAGAGCTCTGATAAGTAAAGTTCACAGTTTATCCGGTTAACGGGAATTAAGATAATCGAAAGAGGATAAGATATCAGTTGGCCCCTTTTCAAAATTTCCAAATTTTACAATCATCATTAAAACTGCAATAATTAAAAGTAGAGAAGTTAAATTTTTAAAAAATAAATTATGCGAGAAGTAATTCGAAAAGCAATTTTGCTTGGATTAGGAGGTTATCAGTACATGAAGGAGGGTGTAGAGGGATTTGTTCAGAGCCTTGAGAAAGAGGGAAAACTTTCACCTGAGGAAGGCAAAAAGCTTATAGATGAGATGAGAGAAAAGGCAAAAGAGAATGCTAAAAAAGAAACTGAAGCGTTCCGCGATTCAGTCAGAAAAGTTATGAATGAAGTCGGAGTGGCAACGAAGAAGGACATAGAGGATTTGAAAAAAGAAATTAGAAAATAACGGCTGAAGAAAATGCAAACTGTCTTTCGAGCAAAGAGATTCTTAGTTGGTCTCTTTCGGTTGTTGTTCGCAACAAAAAGATATCGAGAAAGCAGAACCTCTAAGGAGCTATTGATCGAACTCGCAAGGAATTTTCGCAGTACGATAGAAAAACTAGGCCCAACATATACAAAGTTTGGTCAAATTCTGAGTGTGCGCTATGATTTGTTTCCTGAATTTGTATGCCGGGAGCTTCAGCATCTTTTGGACAGGGGAGAAGAGATCCCGTTTTCATATGTGAAACGAGCTTTGGAGGAAAGCTAAAGCTCTGAGGCATACTCCAAGATCAATTATCTGGAACCTGAGCCTATAGGTGTTGCATCCCTGGGTCAAGTGCATCGAGCAGTTCTTCGAAATGGCAGCTCTGTAGCCATAAAGGTACAGCGACCAAATGTCCGCCAGAAATTAAAGACTGATTTGAGATTGCTTAGGCTGTTTGCACAAGTGATTGATTTTTTGCCAATATTCAAGGATGACTTTGACAGCTTTGTTGAGGAGTTTCGGTTTTGGACGATGCGTGAACTTGATTATCTGCTCGAAGCAAGCAACTCAAAAGTTTTCTCCGATTTATACACAAATAATCCTGATG
>WJKH01000069.1 GCA_014729235.1 Candidatus Dojkabacteria bacterium
ACGAACACATTCCCAAATTATTCAACGATATTTTAGCACATATAGATGAGCTGAAATACGGATGGAGTTTTTTATCAAATTTTAGTAAATTAAGTCTTAAACTCTAGTCTTTCTTGTTTCTTTCAAAAGTTCTACCTTATATTTATACTCGTCTTTTCTCTGTTCACTATTTTCTAAACCCGATTCGTATGTCTTTATCAAACTCTCTAGATCAAGGATATGCACTGCTATACTGCCTATTGAGAGTATTGGATAACTGTCGATATTCCTTATCGATATATTCCATTGTTTGGGCCAGTAATCAATACTATCAAACTCTATTTTCATATCACCCTTATGAACTCTAAGAACATGATATTCTTTTATCTCGAAATCAAACCCTCTTTCTTTAAGTAAACCTACGACTGTAGTAAATGTATCTTCTGGAATCAACATATCAACGTCATTGACTTTAAGGGTCGGTTCACTAGTATATGCGAATACTGCCAAACTTGCCTCTACAATGGGGGTAATTTTCAAAGTTTTACATATACCTAACACATCTTCAAAGAACTCCATTAATTCAAGAAAATGTTTTTTATTTTGAGGAAGCCTCTTTAACTTAATTTTCGCTTTAGTACTTGCTGAATTATTCATTTGAAAAAGTGTAGATGATTTTACTTTTTTTCTCATTAGTGACTCTAAGATATTCTCCCTTAGTATATTTACTGATCACTTTGTTCCAAAAAGTATCCGCTGGTTCATTGGAAATAACAACATCTAAGTACCATTTGCATTTATGCTCGTCAAAGATTTTCTCTGCAACAAATGTGCCAAGACCTTTTTTCCTGTATTTTTTCAAAATAAAAAATTCTGAAATTGATAATCTCTCTTCAGATCTGTAGTGAACAAATTTTAACATTACAAATCCAGCAATATTTTCATCGAATCTGATAATTATCGGATCGGGATTCTTGTTATTCCAATAATATCTTAATAATCTCCCTAAGTTATACTTGCCACATTCACTTACATCATCATCTGTAAATATACTAAAATCATATGCGTAGAGAAACAAAAGGTTTTGTAAAAGATTCCATTTGTCTACTGTTGCACTCTCAAGTTTTACTTTTGATTCTAAATTCATTTGTTATTCAATGAAATATTAAAATGTCCTTTGTTACAATTGTATCAAATCAGTATCTTTATATCCATACAGGACTTGAACTGCGGAAAACGCCGTGAGTATAGAGATCTTGTAATTTTGGGCAAATTTTTGATAAACGAAGTGTATCATCCTGATAATGCTGATGTATCAGTATATTTGGGGGATTTCGCCAACTCATATCGGGCTTGCTGGACGTAGTTACGAATATTGATTTCGTAGAGGTTATTGAGAGTTTTCGGTTATATCAGAAGGTTTTTGGAACCTTTTCTCAAATTTAAGTAAAGATAATAAACAGGATAAGGTCAGATATATCATTAAAATGTAATCACTTGTGTATTTCATAAAATCTTTTGTAAAGAATCTAAACGATAGGATTATCCCCCAGAATGCCATACTAAAAAGTAATCTTCGGGTAAACGAATTTTTGAATGATTCTCTTAATTCAAATAGAATCATGTAGAAAAGATATAAAAAGGATAATACTCCACAAATTCCTGTAATTACGAATATCAATGAGGAATTAATGTAATACGCCTGAACGAGTCTGTAACCGTCTCCCCACTTAATAAGTGTGCTTATTGCAATGTATAAAAAGCTTGAAGGTATGAGCTCTATTACGAATAACAGCCACATAACTTTAAACCTTCTCTTTTTTACCATAAACAGCACAAAAGGAAGGAGTGTTGATCCAACTATAATAGGAATAACCACACCTCCAATAGTTGTTAGAAATGTTTGAGGGCCTGTCCATATAGCATGGCTTGCTCCTAGAAAGTCGAAATCAAGCTTTAAATTTGTTCCTCCTGATAAGTATGCAAAAAATAAGTGGCCAAGTTCATGAATTATTGTTGCAAAGATACTGAAGGCTCCAAAAAATATGAGATAAAGGATTATATCTAAATTGAATTTTTGTTTTCTACTGGATGTTTTTTTCATATTATCTGGGTGTCCCTGACCTTTCAAAACAAAGCGTCTTGAATGGTCGGGGGTACTGGACGTGTTACGAACACATTTCCAACTTATTCAACGATATTTTAGCATATATAGAGGAGCTAAAATACGAATGGGGCTTTTTGTCAGGCATCAATAAGCTGAGTATTTAATAAAGACAACATTCATAAATATCTGATGTTTTTCACTGTTAAACATCTTCATATTTTATCTCGAAAATATTTGTCTTTATATCTTTCACTTTTTTAAATCCAGTAGATGCTTTGATAGAATTCAGCCATTCTTTTTTACCTTTATTGCTGTCGAACCAAATGTTATATGCATCATCTTTTGAAGCCAACTTTTTGTCGTAATATATAGTAAAATGTAATTGCTTCATCCCTTCGTATTCGCTGTCTTCTTCAAAAGACAGTTGTCTTGTGAAATCAACTTCAAATTTTTCACCATCGCCCCAATCATAAACGCCACATTGGTATAATGCCATATCATTATCTGTATCTTTAGGAAAGTTCTTAATATCAAAGGTAAAAAAGAATTCTTCGAAAATATCCAAGGCATCATTAGCTGAAAAAGTCTTTTTACCTGTTTTCGAGAGAAGATTTCTAAAAGTGTCTTCGATTTGTGAATGGTTAATAGTCTTCATTTTTTGCACTAAAATTATGGTGTTATTTACAATAACGTGCTGCGACTATACGAAGTATACAAGAAAAACGAAATTTTTCGAAGTATATGAAGAAGTCCATAACATTTGCGACAAAGTAGGTAGCTTCTCTTCAATATACTCTATAGGTTCTTGAAAAGTAAGTTCTGAATACCTCTCAAAAGGAGATTTCTTACCTATCCCACTATGAATTCTAAGAAGATTATAT
>WJKH01000070.1 GCA_014729235.1 Candidatus Dojkabacteria bacterium
AGTCGAGTAGGTAAAGGGGAATCTCACCCCTAAACCTCTCTCAGAACCGTGCTTGAACCTCTCGATTCACACGGCTCTTCACAATCAAACCTAAGGCGTGAAACCATACTTCCAATGCGGAAATAAATATGAATAGTTTCGTGCAAGCTGTCTAATCCAGCGTAAAGCATGGTAAACAGATTTGCGCCTCTTAAAGCGCTTATACTTATTAAATGCCCACTTTGCCAACCTACGATTTAAATGCAGGAAGGCTGTTTTAAGTCCAGAGAGATGAAATTTGCCATAGAAATTTATCCATCCTCGTATTTTCGATGACAAAGCTTTTGACAACTGATGAATATCAAGATGAACCCATCGATGAAAGCGCAAATCCCGACACTTAGCTATTATTACCTTGGTCTTCTTCTTGCTTATCGATGGACTGAATCCATACATCAGTTTACCATCCTTGGTCATCACTTTTCGAGGGCGGAAATTAAAACCTAGAAAGTCGAACTGTTGATGTTTGACTTCTTTCTTCTTACGCCTTCCCTTTCTGTTGCAGTATACCAACTTGGTCTTTTCGGGATGCAGTTCTAATTTGCATTCCTCCATACGTTGGCTTACTGCCTTAAGAATCTGACGTGCATAGGGCTCGTTCTTTACGTGAATAACTGCATCATCGGCGTACCGCTCAAAAGGGCAGTCGGGATAATGTATAGTCATCCACTCATCGAAAACCACATGCAGAAAGATGTTTGCCAGAACTGGACTGATTACGCCTCCTTGTGGTGTTCCCTTTTCCGTATTCTGGATTTGAGTACCATCTTTTATTTGTACCGGAGCTTTCAGCCATCGCTTGGCATACAGGATAATGTGCTTCTCGTTGGTAAAATATCGCAAGGCTCGAATCATCAAGCCGTGGTCAATGTTATCGAAGAAGCCTTTGATATCCATATCAATTACCCATGCATATTGCCAACAGTTCTTCCGTGTTTGTTCTATGGCTTGATGCGCATCCCGATTGGGGCGATAGCCAAACGAGTTGTTACTGAACCTTGGTTCTGCAATCAACTCTAATTCTTTGGCTATAACCGCTTGGGCAATTCTGTCCTTTATGGTTGGAATGCCCAGAACACGAACTTTTCCCTCTCCTTTGGGTATCTCCTTCCGCTTTACAGCAGGAGGCATATAACTTCCACTTGATAATCGGTTCCACACAGGGTACAGGTGTTTCTTCGGGTTAGCTCCTATGTCCTCGATGGTGACACCATCAATTCCAGGGGTTTCGCCCTTTCCTTTTACAAGCTTGTACGCTTCCCACACCTGTTCTCGGGTGATGGGATACGGTTTTGATTTCTTCTCTAAATTCATCCTTTAAAATCGTTTAATTTTAAGTTGTCCTAAATTGTAAATCGTGATCATGTCAGTCCCTTCGCTCCACTCCCATTACAGAAGTTTCATCACTACTACGAACTGATCCGCCACTAGCCCAACAACTTGGTATTCTCCTTACCGCTACGCGGCTTATGGATTTTCCTCAATTGCTGTTGGGTAGCTTCCCCAGTTCCGTAATTGAGCCCAGTATAAGGTCATGCCATCTTTACGCCGGTTGCCTGTCATGCCTGATTTTAGGTTTAACATTTACATGACTTATCTCCGCGAGTCGCTGACCTCTTTGGATTTTAAGCAACAACAGAGTTAGTTACGACGCCTCAACAATGGTTTAATCGCATCTCATTCATCTCCTTATACTACACCTGACAGAATCCATCATACAAACGATGTCTCTGCCTTTTCCACAACGTTCAGCACCAAACTCTTGAAAAGCAAGCACCTTGTGGTGGTTTGATAGGTGAGCCTAATCTCTCCCTACCGAAAGACCAACTCTATGCAGGGAATCTATATGATTATCGTGTGAGACCTCTGTCTTGTCTAACTAAGTAGGGACAGCTCGTTACTGATGCTCAAATAAATGCTTTCATAGAGACCTTTCATCTCAATTACAGCATGTCCATCTTTCAAAGAACTTTTGTATCTTGTACCCTTGATGGACAGTCAGGGCACACAACGAGTGGTAACAATGTGTATAGTGCATAAGGGTTTCAGAGGTTTTCGAGCGGTATCACCCGCATTAATTTTGGGTGGCATATTGATAGGTTTGAAACCCGCAATCCCTTACTAACCATACCGCCATACGTTACAAGCAAGCCGAGGAACAACCAACGACGTGATGAAATATGAAATTTTTGCTGCATAAAGACAAAGAGAAAAATGGAAAAGCCAACCCACAAAAGCAAGAGTGTAACTGCCCTTCCCTGCAGCCGTCCCTTCGCAGCCACACACATGCTTTTTTTGCCAACACACCATTTAAATTCAGCATTTAATTATAATTATGAAAGTTGAAAATTTAAAACATATTTATCTTAATGATGAATTGACAACTTCAATTAAACTGATTAAACTTGGATTTGGGGAACTTCAAAACCTAGATATGGGTAATGACTTTTATTATCTCCCTTTTCAACTTCTTTCAAGTGGATTTGAAAGACTGATGAAGTGTTATATTTGTTTTGGACACTTTGAAATCGAAGGTAGTTACCCAAAACCCATCCTTTTCAGAAAGACTCTTGGACATGATTTGGTTAAGTTAAAAAGGCATATTACAAAAAAATATTTTCAAGAAAATTCACAAGTATTGTCCGATGATTTAACTTTTTTAAAAACTGACGAAGATTTAGAGAAACTAATTGGATTATTATCAGAGTTTGGGAAATTCGCTAGATATTATAATCTGAATGTTGTTACAGGTGAAGATGACCCCGGAATTGATGTAAAAACATCATGGGAAAAATATGAAAACAGTTACATACTCAATGATAAGGAGCTTCAAAAAAAACTAGCAAATTATGAAACTAGCAATGAAGTCCTTGATATAATAACAAAAAAAATTATCGAAAAACTAGAACGGTTCACTCGAGCATTATCACGACAATTCACTTTAGGAAGATTGGGAGCCTTGGCTCAACAGAACTCTTCCATTGTATATGATTTTTTAATGCTTAAGGATTCTGAATTAGGAACCCTTGATTATCGAAAGAATACGACCAGATATGAAAATAGAGTACGTAGACCCCATAAACGAACCATAAAAGATGAATATAATCGTAGAAGAAATAAGAATTATAAAAGCTTGAGAATCTTGAAAAATGATTTTCAAGGAGAATGGCCGTTTTATTCAAATGAAGTAATAATTGAATGTAGACAAAAACATTGGTGTGTAGTAACAATAAATAATACTGATTATGCCTTAAATGGTGCTGCAAAAGGGCGTTATAAACTTGAAGATGTGCATGAAGCAGGAATGGCAATACTTGGAAAATCTGTTGGGCCATTTATTGATTTGGCATTAAAAATAGGAGAAGACTAATTCAATCTGAGACAGATTTTTATTAAATTGTAAATTTTTAAATCAATAAAATTATAATACAATGAAACTTGAAAAAATACTTGACCTTCTTAATTCATTTGAGAAAAACTCGTTCCTGAAAATTATTGATTCAATAATAAGCGAAAATCCCAAAATAAGTGGTCAGATTGACAAGATTCTCATTGATGGTTCTAAGGATTTGAAAAACCTGGATAACTTAAATGTTTCAAAAGTCTTTTCTGTGGTTGAAAATGAATTCAAAAAATATGTTCATAGCGAATTTGTTCATACTACATCACAACTTGATATTTTGACAGATATTCTAACACGTGATGGAAACTGTGTTATGAAACAAGATTGGTTCGCCCGTCTCTACGAGAAAGAGATTAAAGACCTTGAAAAAAAACTAAAAACCTTTGAAAAAGAAATAAATTCAGACAATACTGAAATTGAGCCTCAAAGACTTAGAGATTATAAAATTTATACTGCATGTTTAAAAACAGCCCATGAAAATGATGACATTAACGGAGAGGATAGGAAAATAACATCAGACGAACAATCCATACTATATACTTTATCAAAACAACTTGAATTATCGCAAGAAGAAATAAAGCTGATTAATTATTCAATAATTCCTGTTTGTATCCAGCACATTGATAAGATAATCAATGATTTAAAAAATATTGGTGTTATTTTTTATTCAAAAAAGACAAATACTGTTTATGTTGCACAAGAAATCGTTAAAATCTTAAGAGAAATTAGAGGTAAATCTATTGCTGATAAACATTTTAGAAGGATTTTAAAACAATTGAGAGAACCACAAATCAATATGGTGTGTAAAAAGCATAATATTGATTGGAGACAACCCGTTGATATAAAGGTAGATGAAATAATAAATAAAGGGATTTCTTTAACTAATATTCTTGAAAATGAAATACACAAAGAAGGAACCTATTTAAACGACATTAAGAAATTTATAAATGAACTAAATGAGAAAAGTTTCAATATTCCAAATCCAACGAAAGGCGTTACAGTAGA
>WJKH01000071.1 GCA_014729235.1 Candidatus Dojkabacteria bacterium
AATCACGACAGACCCCGGTTCGAGTTCCGGATTGTATCCACGCAAATAGCTTGCCAGCATTTGGGGATCTAATCGATCAAATTTCCCTTCAGTTGCACTTTTCACAGCAACTTGTACCCATTCCAGGTACATTTGAAGTGATTCTCCGTCTACCCTGGCGTTCTCACCCACAAGTACTAGAAGCTGCCCCCCAAAGCGACCCGAAAGAGTCATGTTTTCGTCGTAATTCTTGCCAAATTCTTTCATCCAAGACTTATATTGATCAAGCTTAGCTGCCCTATCCGGTTGAGAACATTGAGTTTGACAAGAGGATGTTAATAATCCAACAGCTACGGCTGCTGTAGCAACGCCCCGAGGTACACGCATACTATTGACATAATAATTTACTTCTATAATATACGTATCTTATAGGAAAAAGTAACATGACAAAAAGATGTCTATGACGTGTTATTTGAGGAAGCAAAAATCCCACAAGCTAAAGATTATACCTGATAATCTCACCCAAAGCCTTCAAACCATCCTTCCAAGCCTTCATCTTCTTTCCCTGTTCCATTGGACCTTGGATAATACGAAATCGGCACCACACCAAACTGGACATGACGACCATCAATCGTGAATTTGCTTAGCCTGGCAGTGGTTTCAGGCTCTAATCCAAAATTACTTGTAGACTCAAGATTCTCAGCGATACTACGGAAAATGTCACCGCGAATAAGCTTATAGCAAACCTCCATATCAGGAATCCAAACCCCTAAGCGAAAATAAGTAAACAGGTTCGAAACAAATGATAAAATCTTGTTCCCCCAATAATTTTGCCAATAAATAACTTTATTCTTCTTGCCAAACCGATTACCGTAAACAGCCTCAAGATCATCTTCACGAATAAAGTCCATCATCTCCTGCAATTCGGCAGGTTCATACTCCAGATCTGCATCTTGTGTTACAACAAATCTGCCTTTACTTTCCAACACGCCTCGCCGAACAGTCTGAGATTTTCCCAGGTTTACATCATTAAACAGAACCCGAATATTCGGATACTCTTCTTCTAAACGCCGCTCAATATCTCGACTGGAATCCTTGGAGCCATCATCGACTATTATTATCTCAAAATCAAATTTAAATTCAGCATCATAGACCCGTTTTATGAGGTCCTCGAGAGTCTCCTCCTCGTTATAAACAGGAATTATTAGTGAGAGTTCAGGAATATTTGCCATAATTTAATTAATATTTTTAATTTATGCTATTCGAAATTCAAAAGTTATCGCTCAATTGATTTTAGAATTTAGTGACCCATATTATATAACAACTTGCCGTCTTTGCTGAATATCTCAATTACATCACCTTTCACAAAGGCACGCCGCTTCAGCCCAAGAATTTTATTATCAATCAAGATATCAACACTTTTTGACGACTCGGCTTCTACAAAAAGAGGATGACTTACTACATGCCGGCGAATTCTCCTCCCATTAAGTCGAATTTCCAGCTCAATATTTTTCGGAACTCCATCTGCAACCCATATCTTATCAGAATCATTGTAGAAGCCGGCATTTATGTCCAACACTTTGTTATTTTCACGCAAATTAATCCCAGTTACCCTGAATTCAACTTCTCCATTTTCTTCAGTATCAATCTGATCCAATTTATAGACCTTAAAGTCCTCGTCTTCATAAATTTTATCCAAACTAACTTCAGGACCCAATGAATCCAAACGGACAACTACTGCGTCTACACCAAGCCGACTCAAAACCTCGAGACTCTCTTCTGAGGGAAAGTGACGCGTGAAGTAATACGTAAGGTGATTATAGCCATCAACAAAATAGCCACCATAGCCGTTAATTGTCTTTTTGCCGTGGTAAATAGTGGCATCCAGCGAGCGAATATTATGCATGTTGTTATCTATTGCCGGCACCCCTATAGGAAATTCTATAATGACCTCAATATCATCCCTTTCACGCAAAAACTTGTATACATCAAGCTCGATCTCACGAGCACTAGCTAGAGCCAGAGGTCCGCTAAATGATTCCAATAAAATAACAAGGGAAACCAAAATAACTAGTAGAGGTTTTCCTGATTTAGGAGATATCAACTTTAACCCTTTACCTGCAATCAAAGCGAGAAACAAACTGTAAAGCATTGAAAATCTGCCGGGAACTCTCGTAGCCTGAGCCAATGGAAAGATTTTGTATAAAAATGTGTATGGCATCACAAGCGGGGTCTCATTGCCAAGTATTTTTAGTTTTGGACCGAGAGCGAAAATATAAGATATCAAGAGCATCAGGACAAAGAATATGGCCTGAGAGTCAAGGCGTAATCCCCAAAAAACGAAGCCTTTTCGTTTAATCATTTTTATTAGAGCGATTAAAGCTAAAAGCAGGACTGTAATCCCCTGAAACATTGATGTCTCATGACATGGACTGGCTTTAGTCGAAAATTTATTCAGAAACGGGCATGATTGTCCGTAAAGCAAATTTCCCGGAGCAGCATGAAAAACACTTGTCAGATCAGCATTGTACAACTGACTTGTTTTTATGCTTCTTTTGGCATTATGATCCTTGGAGAATTTATAGTAGCGAAAGTAAAAAGGTCCCAGAATTGCAATTACAGCAAAAACGGCAACTCCCAGCCCCAATAAACATTTCTTCGGATTAAATTTATATTTGTCGACCAACAGCCGATATATGAGAATAGCACCCAAAATTACCGTACCATAAGCCAGCTGATACACTGTCATCAGCCCCGCAAAAGATATCAGCAGTCCAAATATCAATCCTCCCACTGCCACCTTTTTATAATCATCAGATGAATCAGTTTTCCTAGCCTCACAAAGTTTTAACAATTTTTCAAAAGCAAGGATTGAGAGAGGCAAAAAATATGAGCTTACTATCTGAATTTGTTCAAAATTCCCAAACCGGAATGGAGCAAATCCCCAAATCAGCCCAACTACTATAGAGATCTTAATGTCTTTGAAGTAATAGCGAGCTAGTTTATAGGCGGCAAAGCAGGAAAGCGGAAATGCTAGAAATAAAAGAAAATTATATGAAAGAACGGGATTGTTGAAGATCAAACATATCGGATAACGGACAAGTGAAAGCAAGAATAGATGATCCCCTGTCAAAAGCGTCTTCTGGTATGGATAAAATCTTGAGTCATTAAAGTAATTTTTCCAATCTCCGCTGCGGAAAATGTGATGATTCCAATTTATAATCCAGGAATTCAGCGATGGATCAACTTTTCCAATATGGCTACCCATGCGAAAAATTAGTGGATATGTCATGATGATGCTTACAGCAGTGAATAGTCCAAATATAAGGCAATCAACTATAATCGGGTGTCTTCTTACGGTTTCCTCAATTTTTCTCAGGACTTTACTAACGTTCATTTAATTACTTAGTTACTTTTAATTACGTCTATGCAGATCTCAGAAAGAGATGCAATTGTGCTATCAAACTCCTGCTCAGAAATTATTGAACTATTTTTCATTAGATTCCTTATTATTTAAAGAAAATATTACTAAGCGAGGGCAGACCTCTCTCCTTTTTGCCACTTTTCACTCAACTCGTGCGCCATCAGCATTAGCCTCTTGCTTTAAGTTACGGTTTATCACAAAAGCTGTCAAGAAAATCAGCGCCTCTCCAATTAAAAACCAGAGTCTGCTTGACATAGCAACAGTCCCTGCATCATTTTTTGATAAGCCCGTAAGCATCAGGAATGGGATCAAGACACCTTCTCTCACTCCAAGACCACCGGGAGCAATCACAGCTACTATCCCTAGAGTCGCACTGAGGATAAAGCCAAATGCACTGAATAGACCTAAACTTCCTCCCACCAGACTTGACCCAAAGAAGTAAAATCCAAATCCCCACAAAAGCCACGTTGCCAAAAACCATGGAAGTACTTTAATTGTATCCGCAACACTTAATCTCGGTATATCGAGATTCATTTTCAAGATTCGCTTAAACGCTTCTTCTACCAAATTGCTAAATAGATCTGTAAACAAGACAAAAGTTAGACCAAGCCAAAACAGAACTCCAAGCCAAGCCCACATTTGAAACTGTTCGTAAATAAACAAAATTGGCATTCCTGCCAAAATTCCGATCCACAATGATATAAATTGGCACTTTAATGAAATAATTCCCAGATCCTTTTCTGAAGCTCCCGTTCTCGCAGCGATATAGCCTGCACGACCAAGTATTATCCAAATTTTGCCGGGAATGTATTTTCCGAAAATCGACAAACCGGTAGAAGCTATATATTCTTTTTTACTAGTTTTAATACCGTGAAGCTCCAAAGTTTTTCCCCAACTCAGGCCTTGGGAAATAAATCCTCCGAATGCAAGAACAAAAGCAATTATCAAACTCCCCCAGGATCGCACTTGAGGCATCCGCAAAAAATCCGCACGTATTAACGCTATAGCCAAAAACACAAATGAAATGTAGGCGAAATATTTAAAGTATTTTTTCACTCTTTATGCTAACTAATTTAATTTGAGTTACAAAATAATCCTGCATGAAAAGGCGACTAGGACTCTTTGCAACAATATCAGGTCATTCGTCCGTGCCCCTTGGCATATCTTAAACCTGTCGGCTGAGCGCACTTTTCAACTGCAGTCTTCTTTCTTAACTCAAATTCATATTGCTAATATATGGTATTCGAAATTCACGAGCTATTGCTCTATTGATTTTTGAATTTCGTAATTCAAATTAATTGAGTTCAGGCTCCGTCCCGTGCTTCCCAACGTACCGCTCCTTGGTTTTAATTACTCTACAAGGATTTCCAACTGCAATCGAATTTGGAGGGATATCCTTTGTAACAACTGAACCGGCACCAATAACTACATTATCTCCTATCTCTACCCCCGGAAGAACAACACTATTCATGCCAATCCATACATTATTACCGATTTTCAGAGGCTTCTCCTCTATCCAGACATCATAGTTGCTTTGATCGTGGTCTGCGCTGATCAGGCCAACATTTGGTCCAATCCGAACGTTATCGCCAATTTCAATTCCGTTC
>WJKH01000072.1 GCA_014729235.1 Candidatus Dojkabacteria bacterium
ATTATGAGGAAATCGGGTTGTGCTTGACGTGACTGGAATGCCTGTGCGGTAACTGCGAGGCTCAGGGCGAGTCTCAAAATTCAAGAATATGAAACTTGCCCATGTGTGTTCCCGAAAAGTTACATTTGTTAATATGCGTTGCCAGGCGAAGGGACGAGTGATGTCAAATGAATTTGCTAATACTGATAAGCTCTGAACATAGGGTGTTTGCACATTCGCTGTTAAGTTTCCCTCGGCATTATAGATTTTAATGATTTTAGGACTTTTGTCAGTCCAGTATAAAAGCTAGCTAGAGATTTTCTTTTATATAATCCATAACCTCATCAGAATTAATCCTGATTTGCTTCATGGAATCACGATCTCTGACTGTCACTGAATTATCCTCAAGAGTTTGATGATCAACTGTTATGCAGTACGGAGTACCGATCTCGTCCTGGCGGCGGTATCTTTTTCCTATTGAGGCGGTTTCATCATATTCAACCATAAATTCTGATTGAAGCGATTTTTTGAGATCCAATGCTTTTGACTGAAAATCCGGCTTTCTCATCAGTGGTAGTATAGCAGCTTTTATAGGTGCGAGTGATTTTTTAATCTTCAGGACTATTCGTGTATCGGTTTCGCCTTTTGCGTTTTCAATCTGTTCTTCAGTCCATGCATCGTCGAGCAGCATCATAAAAATTCTATTCAGTCCGACAGAAGTTTCCATAATATGAGGTATATATTTTTCATTTCTCGATTGATCGAAGTATTCCATTTTTTCACCTGAATGCTTGGCGTGTTGAGTCAAATCATAATTGCTCCTGGCATGGATACCTTCAAGCTCATCAAAAGCATCCCCCATGGAATTGAATTTGTATTGGATGTCAAAAGCAGCTGTAGCATAAAATATTAACTTGGCGTGTTCTTTAAATCTAAGGCTGTCCTCTGGAATCCCTAAAACATCAGTGTGCCATTTCATGCGATCTTTTTTCCATTCCTCGTACTTTTTCTCTGTATCATCGGGATGATGAAAATATTGCATCTCCATCTGTTCAAATTCTCTCGTTCTGAAAATGAATTGCCTGGCAACAATTTCGTTTCTGAAAGCTTTTCCAATTTGTGCGATTCCCATCGGCAGCTTTTTCCTCGTTGTTGAGATGATGTTTTTGAAATTGAGATAAATACCCTGGCAAGTTTCGCCTCGCAGATATGTAACATTTTTCTCGTCAAAAGAAGCGTCTGTTGAACCGAGGTTTGATTTCACAAGCAAATTAAAACTGCGTGGTGCAGCAAGTTCGTTTCCATCTGGGCTTTTAATATCGTTCTCTTCGATAATTTGCTGCAATTCTTCAGGCGTCTTTTTATCCATGTCTACGGTCTCGCCTTTCTCTGCAAAAAATTTTTCGATCAAGTGATCGGCTCGGTATCGAATATTAGTTTTTTTATCCTCAACCAATACATCAGCAAATCCTCCGACGTGTCCGGAAGCCAGCCAGGTTGTTGGGTGCATAAATATTCCTGAATCAAGTCCGACTACATCATCTCGCTCCTGAACCATTGATTTCCACCAGGCATCTCTAATGTTTTTAAGTAAAATCGATCCATATGGTCCGTAATCATATACTGCAGCAAATCCACCATATATCTCAGACGATGGGTATACAAAGGCGCTTTCTTTTGCCCATGATTGAAACTCATTTAGATCTTTAAGTTTTCTTTCTTTTTTCATAACTAAATTTAATAAATTAAAGTATTCGAAGTAGTAATATGTGCGTAATTATTTAGGCCTACGGCCAGAGTCTAAGTATGGATAAATTATTAAGCAGGTGAGTGTATACAAATTCATTTTCACAATATTAATATATAAAAATAACCGCCACTTTCCTGCTGCCTATAGTCCAATTTGCACTATAGGTTAGCGGGGAAGGGACGGTTTTTACCGCGGTTCCACCCTTGTTCCTGACAGGTCTTTCACCTAGCAGGCTCTTAAAGTGTCGAGCTCCGGCTTGCCAAAGGCTTTCAACGCTCATATTAATTTATACTACCTACCCTCATTATATCATTTTTTAATTATAGCAACAAACCAATTGTTTCCAGTCCCCGGTTTAACGAATAATAAGCATACCTAATTAATGTGAGTTACGAAATTCAAAATCCATAGGGCAATAACTTTTGAATTAGGAAAGAAGACTGCAGTTGAATAGAGTGGGCAGCCGGCAGGCTTAAGCTATGCTGGAGGGCTATTGTCCCTATTAGAAATTGTCGGTTGCCGCGGTGGATACTGAACAGGAACCACGCTATCTATTTCATCCTCTTGGCTATAATCTTCATCATTTTCAACTCTACGCTCAATGATTTCATCAACATTGCCTCGCATTCTATTGACAATTAAGGTAACTACAAAAACGGCAACTGCAGCTGCTGTAAAAATCAATGGAAGCATAACAGCACTCTTGCTCATTTCAACGATAATATCTGCAACGCTCGAGTTAACTGTAGTATGCTCGAGATTAAACATATTAGTCGTATATCGAATTGGGTTAACTGAGCGAAATAGAATTGGAGCAAATCCCCAGATACCTGCTGCCAAGAAGTCAAGTTTAATAAATGTGAAAATGATTTTGCGGGCGAATTTTCGCTTTGGTAGTGTTATTGCATACCCAATAACCATCAGGACCACTGTCAAGACAACTAAGGCCTCGGGTCCGTATTTAAGAAATGTATAAGTGCCTGAAATTCGGTTGATATTGTCTTCAGTGACGCCTAGTGAAGTTTCAATAATTAACGTCTCGTTTATTATGTCTTGCGGATCTGCCGGGATTTCTTCATTACTGAAAGGATCCTGGCCGGTTAAACTCCCGACAAGGCCTCCGATTGTTTTGCATATGCCGCTGTCGGGATTTTCCTGGCAGACCTCAACCTTCCCGATATTCCCGACGAGAAAGTTTTCTGCCTTTTCTTTAAACTCTTCTGCGAGATTGTTTGTGGGGTTTTCAAGCTCCAGGCGAAAATTTGGCACTTCTCCGTTTTCAATCGCGTCAAAATAGTCGATTACGGATTGTTCCCGCTGTTCTCTTAATTCTGTTTCACTAATCATAGCCTCTTCTACTTGTGGGGCTATCTCTTCTTTGGGCTCATTTGTGGCTTTGTGAATTTCGTTGATAGTGTATTCTTTGAATACCGTTATAAAAAGTTCCTCAAATCTTACTATGTTTAGGAGCTCATTTATGCGCGCGGAGTTTGTTACTGTTGTTCCGATAGGAAACAAAATGATATTGATCAGCATAACTATGCTAATTATTGTACGGATGATTACGGAATCCTTTTTCATATGAATATTTGCTCAAATTAATTAAATACAATTATATGAGAAACCAGAATATTTTACTAATGTGATATAATCAACTACGAAAAATAAATTATCACGCAACATTATATTATGAAAGATCCTTATATGAACGCTGTTGCACAGCTGGAAAAGATCGCAGAAATTTTGAAACTTGATGATGAGATGCTTTCACGTCTGAAAGTTCCTGAGAGGTTTATAGAAGTCAACTTCCCCGTAGAGATGGATGATGGTAGTGTCAAGATTTTTAAAGGGTTCCGTTCGCAGCATAACAGTGCTAGAGGGCCATACAAAGGCGGCCTGAGATTTTCTCCTGAGGTCAGTGAATCTGAGGTTAAAGCTCTCTCAATGTGGATGTCATGGAAATGCTCAGTGGCAAATATTCCTTATGGCGGAGGCAAGGGGGGCGTTATCGTTAATACCAAAGAATTATCAGAAGCGGAGATTGAAAGACTTTCCAGAGCTTTTATTCATTCAATTCATGAAGTAATCGGGCCGGACAAGGATATTCCTGCTCCTGACATGTACACAAATCCCCAAATTATGGCGTGGATGGTTGATGAATATTCAAAAGATGTAGGTGAGAATACTCCAGCTGTAATTACCGGGAAACCTATTGATAAGGGCGGTTCAGAGGGTCGGACTGCTGCTACGGGCCAGGGAGGGGTATATATCCTGGAGGCTTTGGCAGAAAAGAAACGTATGAAGGCTGAAGAAACCAAAGTTGCTGTCCAGGGGATTGGAAATGTTGGATACTATTTTGCCAAACTTGCTGCTGAGCTAGGGTTTAAGATTGTAGCATTGAGTGATTCTCGAGGTGCTGTTTATTCTCAGAATGGTCTGGATGTCGAAGCTGTAAAAAAGCACAAGTCGGATACCGGCTCTATAGGAGGATTTTCAGGGGAGGGAGTTGAGGAGATTTCAAATGAAGATTTGTTGAAGCTGGAAGTTGATGTTTTGGTCCCGGCGGCCGTTGAGAATGTTATTACCAAAGGCAATGCCGATGGGATAAAAGCTGATTTCATAATCGAACTGGCAAACGGCCCGGTTACGCCCGAAGCCGATGAGATTCTCCACAAGAATGGAGTTTTGTTTGTCCCCGATATTTTAGCTAATTCCGGCGGTGTAACCGTGTCATATTTTGAGTGGGTTCAGAATAAGAAAGAAGAAAAATGGAGTGAAGAAGAGGTGTTGTCAAAGTTGAAGGATCAGATAGTTCCTGCTTTCAACGATACTATGGATATGATGGACGAGCTGAAATCCGATATGCGAACAGCTGCTTACGCTATTGCGGTAAGGAGAATTGTTGATGAGATGAGGCAATACTAGAGGACTGATGTAGGACTTCGACTTTGGCCTAAGTCGCCAGATGTAAATCGCTCGAAGTGTGATTAATTAGGCAAGATAATTCTGAAGTACCTGGAGAGTATTTGTTAGATCAGATTTTCTGATAACAAAAGTGAGTTCACTGTATGCTGAAACAATCTCAATGATATTGATCCGTTTATAAGCAAGTGCGCTGATAAGTGTGAAAAGCACATTTGGGATATCGATATAGTCAGCAGAGAATTGAACTGTAATGCTTGCAAGTCCGTCAAATCTAGCTTTTGGTTTAAATTTCTTTGTGATCTCGTTGATTTTGTCTTCTATCTCGCTTGAATAAATTATAGTGATCTCATCTACTCCCTGTGTTACTGCCATGAAGATATTTCGATCAGCTCTCAGGTTTTCAAGTTTTGCAAGCTTTTTTATGCTACGGCTCGTTCTTTCAAAAGTAATATCTGTCAGCGGAGATTTTACACTAATATCAATCAGTTCAATTTGAGGTTTTAACGGAGGCTTTTTTTGAATCTTATCTTCTAAACGCGATAAGGCAACTACAATAGAGCCTTTTTTTACCGGCTTGCGTGTTAGAAGCTCTACTTGAGGCTTAATTTCTTTGGCATATGCACTAAAATTCAAAAATCCCCGCCTGATAGATTCTTGAGCCGTTTCATCTGCTTCAAGAATTTGTTTAACAGCTGTAGCAATCTTTAACATAAGTGTAATAATTATAACTTACTTGTGTGTTTTGGTAAATATGCGCAAAAACTTCGTAAAGGCAGGATTATAATGTACAATCATCCCCGATTAAATTTTTATACCAGCATGCTGTGGTTTCTCAAGTGGGATCAGGTGGTGGAGTCAAACTTCATGTATCGAGTTCACAACGCGAATTTGAAAAGGATGGGGATGATCGTGACTTGTACTATCTCCCTCCTCGTGTATTATTCGCGGCTTTAGGGGCTGATGATGCCTGGGCGATTCTTCCGAAAGATGAAGGCGTTCAGCGTTATGCATCTCAGTATCGGCGCATTGTTGGCGAGGCTGTGAGTAATTCCCACTTACCTATGAAGTACGACTGCATTGACCAGGGGGATTTATACTTGCTTGATGCGGCAATTTGTCAACAAATCGGAGAGGTTTATGAAATGCATAGACAGCGTTTTGGAGACAGGCCAGTTCGGGTCTGGCCATACGTAAATTCTCAAGAGGTCAGGCAGTGGGTCCAGGCACTCAGGTGTCGAGGGCTTGATGTTTCGATAGCTTTCGCCGGTCAAAATCGATTTCCGCATCCCCAAAATAGAGGTGGCTGGGGACGACTTTGGACAGACCGTGGCACACCGGGTTTTGCGGAAATGTATGGTATTCCATATCCTCAAAGTTATGTTGTAAATGATGCTGCTGAGATGACTCAGGCTCTGGCTGAGTTTGATGGAAGAGCAGTTTGGGCCAAACCCGTGTTCGGATCAGGAGGCTACACAAACATGAAACTTCGTCGAGCAAGAGATGTAGCACAATTTTATGAAAGATTAATTGGCTTTGGGCAGTTTAGAGTAAATGGACAGGTAATGCCGGTAGAGATCCAAGCCGATTTAGGGGACATGTTTCCCAATACCACGGGAATTGAATTCGGTTCTCTGCAGTACTTGCGACAAAGGATTCTCACCCCCGGGGCTTTTACTCGGCAGAGAATAGACATCCAAGGTCAATGGTATGGAAATGACTATAATGTTAATTGGGGGCATGGAGTTGAAGAGCAGCTTTATGATATCTGGGACAGATTTCGAAAAGGGATGAAGGATTTCGGAGGAGGCAGCTTCAACGATATTGGTGGGATTGATTTTGCTGTCATTGATATTGAAGATAAAGATCCGGAGGTTGTTGTTGTTGAAAATAATGGTGGCCGCCAGACTGGTGCCTCGCCGGCGAATATAATGGCTAGGCTGATGGGGGTTGAGGATGAAGCGTTCACTGCTGTAAAAATTGATGGCGCAGATGGTATAGAAGTCGAGCAGATTTGGAATGTTCTGGTAGAAAATAGGCTGAACCTAATGAGAGGGCAACAATTTGGAGCGATTCCGCTTGTATGGGTAGATGGGGGCCAGATGATTTTTATCGTTGGCGAGTCACATGAGGCGGTCCAGGAAACTTACGACCAGATACAAAATTTAGTTTTTCAGAGAGGGCCAAGATGAAATTAGTTGAATTATTTAAAGAGCTGGTAGCTATTGATTCTCCCTCGGGTGAGGAACAGGAAGTCTCTGACTATATCTGCAAATATCTCAAGAGCCTCGGATTAGAGCCGATCCAAGATGAGAATTTTATGATCTACTGTCAGGTAGGGGAGGTTTCAGAAAAATCAGTTTTGTTTTGTGCGCACTTGGATACTGTCGAACCCGGCCGGGGAATTAGAGTGATTGAAGAGGATGGTTACTTGAAGTCTGATGGGAATACGATTTTGGGGGCTGACAATAAAGCCGCAGTTACAGCTATTCTTTCGGCTGTTGAGAAATTAATTGAGGATGATGCTGTTCCAGAGTGCGGTATTGAATTGCTGTTTACTGTTAGAGAGGAGACTGATGCAGGTATTCGTCTGTTTGACCGTAATTTGCTTCGCTCAAAAGTGGCTTATGTTTTTGATGAGGGGGATGGTGAGTTGAATGTATTGATAAAGAAGGCTCCAACTATTCAGGATTTTGTAATTACGATTGAGGGGAGGAGTGCTCATGCTGCCAGGCCGGAACAGGGGATAAATGCCCTCAAAGTTTTCTCTTATTTTTTATCAAAAACTAAGCTTGGTAAATATGATAAACTATCAAATCTTAATATTGGGTTGTTTACCGGAGGTTCTGCAACGAACACTGTCCCGGATAGAGTTGTTGCGAAAGGTGACTTACGGTCCTTGAATCATGAAAGATTTCTCGAGATTCAGGCTGAAGTCGATGATGCTCTTGATGAAGCATCCCGAAAATTTGGTAGCCGGTTTTCTATAGAATGGATTCCGTATTCTTTTGCCTACGAGCTAGATCAGTCAAACTCTAACTTTAAAGCTCTAAAATCTACCTATCGCAATAAAGGCCTTCCACTTAGGTTAGTTCAGACGACGGGTGGCAGTGATGCTGGTCTACTTAATCATGTGGGTATCGAGTCATATAGTTTGGGGAGTGGTGTTGAGAATGCACATTCTTGTGATGAGCGTATTCGAGTTCGTGACCTGGAGGTTTTGCGGGCAGTGATTTTGAGCTTGTTTATTGGTTTGCTAACTGATATTGAGATACAACAGTCTGTCTAAAATCTTCCCACTGATCAGGGGTATTGATAAATGGAAAATCTTGTTGTAGAACTCCCGTTTGTTCTGCAGCATCATAGATTGTGTGAAAGATTGACGTTGACCCCTCTTGTTTAGGGAAATAAAAAATCCGATTATTGTCGTTTATCCCTGCCTCATTGAGCGCCCTAAGCTGTTGCAAGTAGGCCAGTGGTTCGAGGGGATATTGACTTGCGACCGGAGGATATGATCGAATATCACCCAGTACTAATTGTATAGACTGTGGATTATTCATGTCGATGACTTCTGTTCTTAAAAGATGTCCCATTATTGTAGCCCACTGCCAAGCATGAGTTAGTTCATGGTTAAAATAGCCGCTATTTCGTTCATCAGCTAGGAATTTAGAAGGAGGTGACGCTACTCGGATCCTTGAATACATAGTTGGAGAGCCGTCTGTCGCAAATCCTCCTATATAGTGTGCAACTGGCATTAGAGGGGTAAGAATGCGCTGTTCTCCAGGTTCTAGTTGACTCTCGTCTTCAAATGTAACTTGGTTTGTAAATGCTCCTCCCAAGACTGTAAAAGTATATGGCTTCCCGGCGCTAAAATTTTCTCTTGCGCCTGCAAAATATTCAGATAGGCCTTCTACAGGATAGAAACTTTCTGTAAACTGGGCGTAGAGTTGAGC
>WJKH01000073.1 GCA_014729235.1 Candidatus Dojkabacteria bacterium
ACCCTTTGGGGGGCTTTAGAAATGAGTCTCTTATGCTGATCCGTATAACACGACAGGCTAAAAAATTAATGCTGAGGTAACATCCTAATATTATATTATTTTACACTACAATCGATCGGTTTTCAGAGGCGTTTTATACGGACAGAAACAAACGATTTAGGGTTTTATGCGGATACATTTAATAATGATTATTTTTCTTCAAAGGGTAGTAGTGGAATGTCAACAATAAAATTTAAGGGAATATCAAGAATATGGGACATCCAGTTAATGGTATTCAGTATTTGATTAATGAGTGGAATTATCTAAAAAATAGATATAGTTACTATGCTTTCTTTCTTTTTACTGAAAGTGATAAAAATTTTGCTGAACTCTTTCAGGAAATGATGTTTAGATGGGATGATATTTCGGGTGATGGCACCATGTTTTTTGCAGTAGCCCCACCTCCAAAGGGTTGGGAGGAAAAAGCAGGGGATAGGCATTACTGGAAACATTTTAAGGCCAATTCACATAAAGATATCGACTATGATGATGATTCAGTAAAACAAGTAGCTCGCTATTTTAATATATCAGAATCTAATTTTCCAAATGTTGTTGTTTTTTCTGATTTGAGAAAAACAGAAACATTAACAATAGAATTATCAGGATTATCGACAGCCGAGACAAAAAATTATATTGAGAATATATTTTTACTATTAAACAATTCAACTGTTCGTCGATATCGTCAACTATGGAAAATTCATTTGCTTCTTGATGACCTTCCTATAGATAAGTGTGTAGATATTCAATGGATTAATTCATATGTTAATTCTATGTGGGATATAAAACGGAGACGTCATTTTCAGAAAAAACACGGTAAACCTATTCCTTTTGCTAAAGTAGCTTCCAACCACCGTGTTATCCGTCATGAAACAACAATTCCTATTGAACAAACTATACAATCAATTCTTCAAGAAATGAGACGATTGACAGATGAAGTAGCAGAACTCCGCCATGAACAAAGGGAGCAATTCGCAAATGTAAACTTTTCATTAGAAAGAATTGAAAATGTATTGAATGAAACTATAAACCGAATCGAAAAATATCGTATTCATTTTGTTGAGCGTTGGTTAGATGCAGAATATTCTGCTTCCTCTTTTGAGGAACTATCCTTGATACGTGAAAAATTAACACAAGATTTTGATGATTTTTTATTAACGCAAAGAGATCATTTAACACGCAGAATTCGTTCGTCTTTTCAAATACCTCAGGAACTTAACTTATACAATGATATCTTAGAGTCTAATAGTCGGGCTGCATTAGAGTCATCAGAGGCATTGTGGAATTATTTCCGTATCAATCCCTATGAGAATAAAGGTGATTACTCAATATGTGGTATTGGACTATGGAAAGCACTTGAAATAGAATTAAATAGAACAGTTGTTGATACACTCCGTGTACATCATGGTATTGCAAATACTGGTACGCCTTCTGTAATACAATTGGTAGAATATAAAGATAAATACAAAGAAGTTGGTTGGTTTGGCTCCCAAGGTTATAAGCCAGTTATCATTAATCCATATACCGATTCTGATCCAGAAATAAGACAAAAGCAGCTTAAAGGTATTACTCTTGGGACCTTGGCAGCATTACTACAAGGAATATCACGTAATAATCTTAACTCATTGATTGCAAAAATCAAGATAAACCTTGCAACAACAGATACTTCACATCTTGATTTTATAACTAATGTTGGAGAACAAGTACAAATAATTACAAATCGTTATCGGAATGTGCATGCCCATTTACGTCAAATGGATCGAAATACATATAAATCGTTTCGGCAATTGATGCTTGATGATAATCAACCCCACTCTCCTCTATTTCGAATACTTGAATGCAAGCGAGAATTAGAAAATAACGGTATGATTTAGAAAGAAAAATGACAAATCAGTCAATCGGATTGCAAAGCCCCGTTCCTGCGATCCGATTACCTTAATCGATGGGTAAAATAGTTAAGAAAAATGGCAATCGCTAAACACATTGAAAAGGTTCGACAGGGTCTCAGGGAGGGCAGATTTACTTCAGAGGCGGCTGTTTCCCAGGGGATTCTTTTACCCGCTTTACATGAGCTGGGATGGCCAATTTTTGATACATCAATTGTAATACCAGAATTTTCGGTTGAAAATCGAAGAGTCGATTACGCATTATGCCATCCTGAAAACCGACCGACGGTATTCATCGAGGTCAAGAAGGTGGGATTATCTGAAGGCGCTGATCGACAGTTATTCGAATATGCCTTCCATCTTGGCGTACCGATGGCGGTCCTGACAGATGGCCAAGGGTGGAGTTTTTACCTTCCTGGTGAACAAGGTCATTACGATGAACGCAGAGTTTATAAACTCGATCTGCTGGAACGAGATATTTCGGAGGCAAAAAGTAGACTTGACAGATATTTAAGCTACAGCAACGTCTGTTCAGGCGATGCTCTAAAGACCGCACGTTCAGATTATCAGAATGTGGCACGTGTCAGGATTATAAGAGAGAATCTTCCTAAAGCATGGGATGCTTTGCTTAAAGACCAGGATTCATTATTGTTGGATTTGATTTCTGAAAAAGTTGAAGACCTTTGCGGGTATAAACCTGATTTGGAAGATTGCAGTCAATTTCTGGAAATGCAAATTCAGAACAACAAACACCTTGATAAACATGAAGTTGAGAGAAAACCGCCCGTAAAATATACGGAGCAATTCAAACCTGCGAACAGTAACATTCAGATTCGAACTGTTGATAATATCAATTTTGTATTCAAGGGACAGGAATTTCCTTCTCGTTCAGCGAAAGAGGCTATGATACAAATTTTCCAACTGCTATATAAAGAGGATAGCGGATTTCTAGATAGATTTGCATCACGCAAACATGGCAAGAAAAGGCGATATCTTGCAAGGGAAAAAAAAGAACTCTACCCCGGTCGGCCTGACCTGGTAGAACAACACTCTGTTGAAGTTGTGGAAGGATGGTGGCTTGGGACTAATTATAGCCGGCGAGAAATACAGGTTATAATCAATTTGGCACTTGAAGTTGTTGGACCACAACTTCGCAATGAAACCAAAATAAATGTATTGTGATCATTTGCCCAAAGTTGTCTAAACAAATGGGTCCACCTCATATAATTATGAAACCATTTAATAAATGTCCTGTATGCGGCGGTGAGTTAAGGAATAAAAAAGTTGAAAAATTGCTTCGGGGCGGTGGGAATACAGCGTAACTGAAAGTTTTCGCGGAGGTATGTCTTCATTGCGGGGAAAGATTATATCCTGAGGAAGTTGTTAAA
This sequence comes from Candidatus Dojkabacteria bacterium, assembly GCA_014729235.1. Classification (GTDB taxonomy): domain Bacteria; phylum Patescibacteriota; class Dojkabacteria; order SC72; family WJKH01; genus WJKH01. The sequence continues at coordinate 3,311 of WJKH01000073.1, forward strand.
ACATTTGAAGAGATTCGACTTAAACTGCAGAAAAACGAATTTGATCAACTTGTAAGCACAGGAAAATCTTATACAGTTGATGAAAGTTGGTCTGACAAAGATATCCTGCCCACGCATACTCACGGTGTTATAGATGTCTGACGATCAATGATGAACATCCTGTGAGTAATTTTTCAAAACCCTGGAATCCCCGGAATACCAGTTGAATTCATAAGCCATTTTTCCTGTCACAGAAACATTAAAGCGCATTGTAGACAAATCTTGGCTTTTTGTTATTTTTATATCGAGTTTTTGCAAGGAAGATTCCCGGATAAACACGGGAGAGAATCCAGCGGATTTTCCGATCAGGAAATGTAAGCGTCCAGTAAACCGCATATTCAGTGCCTGTCCGAGAAATGCATATTATTGATATTTCATAAAATAATAAATATTCACTTGTGTATTGTTTCCGTCGGGTTTGTCGTTTTCACAAAGGAACTAATACACAATAGGAGTAATGAACCGATGAAAAATGAAATTGTAATTATTGGAACGGAACCGCCGTGTCCCCGGTGTGATTATCTCACCCGGATGGTTCGCGACCTGGTTGATGAGATGCAGCTTGACGTTCCGGTACGTCACATCGACTACACCAGTAGCGAGGCCGGGCGGATTGCCGCCGAATCCGGTCTTGTGCCGGGTACTGCCAAAGATGTGGCGAAAAAGATCACCGTAGGGATGAATTGGGACCGGGTTTACGCATTGATGGAAGACACGTCCCGGAGCCCAAATGAGAGTTCCTGTTGCGGGACGGCCGC
>WJKH01000074.1 GCA_014729235.1 Candidatus Dojkabacteria bacterium
TAGCACATCATCAACGTAAAACTCTACATAATCTACTCCACTTAGCTCATCTCCTGGATATGCTCTCAATTTAAACGGATTATCATCTACTATCTTTCCTTCATATACATTCAGTCTGCCATCATCGTCTTCTTCTACCTCCTCAAATACGGGTGGTGTCCAGTCTACTATTAGTTGTTGGCTGCCATAGGTGTCACTATCATTTGTATTTGTCTTGCTGTCTGTAGATCTGTAGAGGATATCGTAAATTCCTTCGTTGAGGTCTGTAAACGAGCAAGTGAATTCTTCTTCTTTGTTGTCCAGAGTCCCATCAACAGGTTTGCAGGTATTCCAGGTTGATCCATTGTTCATTGAGTACTCTACAGAGGTGATTGCTGTCAGTTCATCTACTGCTGTGGCCGTGAATGTGCCTGTACCGTTTCGGCTGTATGATTTTGCTGACGAGTGGGCGTATTCAAATTCTGCAGGAGCTCTGTCAAACTTATAAATCTGAACGTTCGCACCTTTAGTCTCTGAAACATAAATATAGTCATCATCATCGAGTACTACAGAACATGGATTCGGATCCCCACTCCCATATGTCTGCAACGTCCATTTCGTTTTGAAAACTCCTGCGGAGTTCAGAACTTGCATTCTATTATTCCGCGTATCAGCAACATATATATCACCATTTGAATCAACTGAAACACCAGTCGGCCGATAAAACAAGCCATCATCAGCTGATTGGGTGCCACCCATTGTCATCAGAGCGTTTCCATCAGTATCGTACTTTACAACTTTATGACTATTCTGAACAACCACATATATCCTATCCGTTTCCTGATCATTAATAATTTCTCTATCAATATAAATATCGGTTGGTCCTTTACTTAGCGGCCAAACCTCCGAATACTCTCCAGCGGACGTGAACTTAACAACCCTGTTACTAAACACATCTGCGACATAAATATTGCCATTTGAATCAGTTACCACATCTGACGGATATGAAAACGAATCACTAGTCTCACCGTCCATCCAGGTTACAAGCTCCATAACAACATTTTTATTTTGATCAAGCTTCTGGATTCTTTGATTATGTGTATCCGCTATATAAATATTCCCATCAATATCAACTGAAACATTTTGTGCTAAGGAAAACTCCCCAAGAGAATGCCCGGCCTGCCCTATCTTTTCCCAAGTATTATCTTCTAGATTAAGCATTTGAAGTGAGTTTCCGAGCATATCAATTACATGAAGCTTCTGATTGGTATAAAACATCCCATATGGCGTAAGCAGTTCCCCGGCACCACTGGATATCTGTCTATAAACAGAATTTATCCCCGGCTGAAAGATTGCAAGTCGTCTTACAGCTCTATCGACTACCAGGATCTGAGATATCTCTTCCCCATCTTCATAATACACAAATTCAATTGCGTCATACGGATTCCAAAAAGTACCCCCTAAGTAAAACATCTGATTATATGTTCCATAACAAAAGACTTGACTGGCATCCAATGTCAGATATTCGCATACAACTGAATTCCCCGTGCGAGTAACTAACAAATTACCGTCGGAAGTCATATGCACGCCCGATGGAGACATGCTTGCTGAAGGGCTCAAAAACTCACTCGCATCTACCAAGTTGCTCTCTACTTTAATAACGCGGTTATTTCCGCCATCAGCCAGATACAAGTTTCCGGAGGAATCTGTGGTTATGCCCCTTGGATCATTAAGAGCTCCAACTTTTGAATCCCAGCTTAATGTAGTTTCCTGAAGCTCATCTCCTATGATTACACTAACGTTATTTGCACCCGAATTAGTGACAAAAATCTTATCGGTATAGGGCTCCTCCGCCTGACTATCGCCTGGAATCACCGCTATCCCAAAGGGCTGGTTAAATCCTGTCCAAACATCAAGTAATTCAAAATCTGCAGAGTACTTTTTAACCGCATTTGCACCAGAATCCGCTACATAGATCACTCCACCTTCTCCAATTCCAATTCCTCTAGGACTCGATAGTGCTGCATCACCTTCTACCAGACCCAAAACCCGTACTAGTTCTCCAGTGCGGAAATTTCTCTCTTGAATGACATCATATTCAGAAACCAGGAAAGTACTTTCTGAGTTTTGTTCCACGTGTGTGGGAAATTTGACGTAATCTCCATCTCTTTCACTTTTTATCACATCAACAAAAACTGGCTCATCTGAGTCGGTATAGGCAAAAGTATCGGACTTAAGACTGATTAACCATCCTATTTTCAGAAAGCATATAACAAGTAAAAATATGGGTACTTTTCTTAAGATTGTTGTAGAAATCTTCATTCTACTGTTCGTAACATTTTAGCTTGATTGAAAAAGTTTCTCATATGTACAAAACTCAGCCATCGTTCTTGGAACGGTTTCTGTATCTTAAAACTAACTCCCTCAATATTTTCAGTATAGCATAACAAAGAATCGAATTTGCACCTATATAATCCCATAATATTTACATTTGATTCAGAAAACTCCCTCTCCTCTAAATCTGAAGAAAAGATTTCCCGGCACCCTTCAAAACCATCATCCCAAGACCATTTGAATACCCCTCAGAGTAATAGACCCGTGAGATCGGAGAATCCGCGAGAATCCTGGCACAAACAGGACAAGGAAACTTACTCGTAACCAGATCAATATTTTCAAAATTCAACCCCTGCTCTGCTGCTCGCAAAACTGCAGCAACTTCAGCGTGATTAGTCTGAGTCAATTCAATATTTTCTCCGGGCGGAGTACGATGCAATTCCTTCAAGGCACCTTTATGCATAATATAAGATTCAAACGGAACAACTACATTGTGAGACCAAGTAATTACTTCAAATCTAGAGCTATCATCACTTTTTTTGGAGTCAGAATTAGTCTGATTTTTGCCGGAGATTTCATGGACAAGACACGCACCAGTCTGGCCGGTCCAGTCCCATGACAATTTTGAGATATCTTGCACAAATTCTTTTAACTCATCCACCGCAAAATCGGAATCAAGATTCACTTTCCATTTCTTGGTCAACCAATTAAGATTTTCAGCTGTGATCTTCTTTGCTCTGGATTTAGCTTCATTGTCGTTTGCAAATGGACTAATTCTCTTAATTTTTACCCCGAGATCATAAGACTCCCACCACTCCTGCCTCAAATGCAGCGAAAATCGCCAGGAGCCATTAACCCAGAATATTTGCTTAGGTTTCAACTCACGTATGACATATTTCCCAACTTCATAACTGTAATCCAGGAGCACTATCTTCTTTTCCAATTGTTCTTTCAACTTGGGATTTGATTTGAATAACGATATAAGCTGTTGTTTCACTTCATCTAGAGTGGCCAGCCTAAACTGCATCGAATCCTCCATCCCCGGAACAAACGTGTCATTTTGACCAACTACCCCAAGTATCAAAAGCTCAGTTTTACAATCGATATTATTTAAAAACTCCTTCACTCTCCTTTTTGTCATAGGGATAGACTGCAGGAGCAATGCAGAGTTGGCTGTACTCAGGTACTTTTTCTTTTTTGTAGATAGTTTGTGCCACTTAAGTTCAATCATTTCGCTCATCATTACTATTTATTTTTTATCTGCCCCTGGAGAAAACTTGGACATAGAGTTTGAGTATAGACCCTTGACTTCAATTTCGAAATCAGGAGTCCTTCTCATATTTCTCCTCATATCTTCTTAAAAGAGTATCAACAGCTTTCTTATTTTCGCGAAAAATCGCAGCAGTCTCAAAAGGAGGCAATTTCAGAGGCTGATAATTCCATGTAACCAGATTTTCAGCATACGGCATCAAATGAATGTGCATATGTTCCACTGTTTTTTGCGAAGTCTCATAAGAGGAGCCTTCTCTGTAAATCATCCATAAACCCTTGTAACCAAAAATTTTTCGAAGCATCTTCTTAGCAACATAGTGAAGTTTCTTGACTACTGCCCATTCTTTTTCAGTAAGCTCTTTAATATGAGTAATATGCCGCTTGGGAACAATTATTAAATTCCCATCGATATACGGATAAATATTGACTGTTAAGACCATCCCGTCCAGTTCCATTATCGTGTAACGTTTTTTGAGATCACAAAAAACGCACTTGCCTACACTCTTCCAGATCTTGCCATACCAATACTTGGCACCTCCGCTGCGTGCTTTTACTTGTAGAAGATCAGAAAACGTGTACTGACTTTGTTCAAATCGATCCTGAGCTTTATCGTCACTCATCTTCTGATTTTTCAAACCTTTCTTTAATTGGGGCGAATTCTTTTTCGACATATTTTTGGAAGATTTTTGCAAACTGCCCTCCGATAACTCTCTCGGCAATTTTTGTTGTTGATAAAAATAGTGATTGTCTGTCAACAAATTCGAATTTCCCGCCATATTCCTGGACCGCCTTATATTCTTTTGAGTCTTTATAGTTTTTCGTGTAATCTTCCACAACACTCACAAAAATATCTGGTTTTAGGAGCTCAACTGTAGTTTTGCAACTGGGCGTTTCAATAATTGTTACATAATCAACCGATTTCAAAAACATCAGAGTCTCTGCTCGAATCCATTCATCCAAAATTGGCTTATTTGGCCCCTTTACTTTCCTAATTGCTCGATTACCGTTGACTCCAACCACCAAGATATCTCCCAGCTTTTTTGCTTCAGCAAGGTATCTCATCTGCCCGACATGAATCAAATCCCAACTCCCGGCTGTGAAAACAATCTTTTTGTTTTTCTTTTTTGTCTGTTTTCTGAATTCGCTTAAATCTTCGGGAGCAATATACCTGCCCTTGAGCATCTCTCTTGCTTTCATGAGATATTCTTTAATAAATTAATGTGAGTTGCGAAATTCAAAAACCAATAGAGCAATACCTTTTGAACTTCGAGTACCAAATAATAAAAATGAGAAATTGATCCTTGGGGCAGTTAAGGATCAATGCTTAATATCAATTTTTGTTTGATCAGCTTCTGCACAGTTTTATCATAATGAAAATTTAATGACAAATCTTCATATGGATTACATTGCAAGAGTTTCCATAAATCTCGCATCCAAAAATAATTTACCAGCTTTTGTATTTCATTAAAATTTAACTTACTATCAGGTATCCCTTTTTCTACTTTCCATAGATACCCTTCCGTTATGAAATATTTTATGATCTCTTCACGGGTTTTGTACTTACAATCGACCAATAGAAAGGCCAGAGTCCTTGCCAAATCCACCTGTATCGGTGCGGCCATAACCTTTTCGAAGTCCAATACCCCGGTTATTGGATATACTTTCGGGAGCTTCTTTTGCGAAAACAATATATTTCCCCTGACGAAATCACAGTGTATTAATTGAAACCCCGTTTGAAAAGTAGTTTGGATGGATTTAATGAGCAAGTCATAAGCAGAAAAATCTAATTTAACTCCCAGCTTAATCTTAATGAATTTTTCATTACGATTAAAATATTCCAGCATCGACTTGCTGTCCTTCTCAATATATTCATTCCACTTAACAAAATCTCCAGTCGCATTCTCATACTCAGCCCAGGTTCTATGTATTTGGTTAAGTGTTCGTCCCAGAGATCTTAAATGTCGCCTGGTATACGATTCCCATGGGATTGTACTGCCCGATAGAAACTTATATAACCCAAACAGACGCTGCTTGCCATCTCCAAAGTCTGCTCTTGAAATTAGACCTCCGTTTCGATTTTTATAAGCTGTACGTACCGGGATTTTATTTTGGCTCAAAAACTCAGCAGCTTGATACGATTTACTTAAATACCTCTGGGCTTTTGAATCATTGTACCGGTTTCTGTTATAAATTATGCATATATAGCTCGTCTTTTCAGAACCAATGCGAAAAACCAGATTCATATAGCCCTGTTCCAGCTCTTCAATCTCAATTACCTCCCCCTCGATTTGCTTGGGATAATTTTTCATTAATATCTCATTAATTTTCCGTGCTGGTATCTTTTGTGATATCATCTTTTACAGATTGGAATTGATTTAGGCTATCATAATTACTTATTAGTAAAGACTTTTGAGAAAATTACTCAAAACTTTATACTTTGATTTGCTTTTACATTATATCAATTAGAATTTCATGAAAAAACTACTTTCCGGAAACCAGGCAATAGTGGAAGGAGCGAAAAAGGCTGGGGGAAGCTATTTTGCAGGCTATCCCATAACCCCGGCAAGTGAAATTATGCATGATTGGGCAGCCTGGGCCGACTCCCAGCACAAATCCAAGGATCCCCGGGATATTAAGTTCCTGCAGACTGAAGATGAGATTGCTGCAGTGCATTCGATAATTGGCGCTGCTTTAGCCGGACGAAAGGCATTTACCGCTACATCGGGACCTGGCTTTTCTCTTATGCAGGAGGGAATCGGTTGGGCTTACGCAATACAGGCTCCAATTGTTATCATAAATTCCCAGCGGCAAGGCCCATCAACCGGAATGCCTACAATGCCAGCACAGGGCGATATTCTGCAGACTCAATTCGGATCACATAGTGATTATCAAACTATAGTCTTTTATCCAAATTCAGTTCAGGAATGCTATGAGTATACAATTCGTGCTTTTAATGCTGCCCAGGAAGCTCAAAGCCCGGTAGTTTTACTGACAGACGCTTTTTTGTCTCACTTGATAGAGGCAGTAGAATTAGATTTTAATGAAAAGATCATTGACATTAAATCCTCTCCGCTTACAAAATTGGACAAGACAAGATACTTTACCGGACTGACTAGCGTTAATAACATTCCAAAAACAAAAGATCCGGAAGCGTTTATAAAATGGGAAAATGAGCGCAGTGAAAAGATTCAGCAAGCAGCCTCCAAATATCCTTTTCACGAACTTTACGGACGTCAAGACGCAAAA